>JAFMIX010000122.1 GCA_017853785.1 Verrucomicrobiales bacterium | reverse complement strand
TATCACGCCAAAGTCACCTTGCTTGGCGGCAAGGCGGAATTGGCACGCGCCGTTCCTTTCGGTTCTCCGTATTGGCCTCGCTGATTTGCCCGTTGGTAATCACTCGGTGACCTGATGTTGCGGCAACAGGCGGATTTCCACCCGCTGGCCCGGCAGCCAGATTTGCTCCGGGCGCGCCGCCGGGGCGGGTTGCCAGCCGCGCGCGGCGTCCACCACGCGGTGCATCTGGGCGAACCACCACTTGGCGCGATGCAGCTTCTGCTGCCGATGCTGCCGGGTAAAGTTCGCGGCGCGGGCGCCGTTGAATCCAAGTTCCAGTTGTTCGTTTTGATTTTGGTTGGTCATAATTTGCCTTTCAGTTACGCGCGCATCATGACCAAGGGGGTAGGACAAATACGGTCTGACCCAAAAAATATTTCCGGAAACTTTTCCATCAAATTCTGGCGATGGAAAAAGGCGGCGGGCGTCCGGAATAGGACAGGGTTACGAAATTTCCGGGGGTAAACGACGTTCCCGGTTTAGGGTTAGAAGGTTTCAGACCGTAGGAAAAGGTATTCCGTAAGGCGGATTGGTGTTGCCCAACACAGCACTCAACACCCGCAGATGCTCCGCCGCAGTCCGTTCCCACGAAAATTGGCGGGCGTGCGCCGTTATGTTTTCCCGCACCGGAATCGCAGCCAGCACGGAAGCCATCGCCTCTGCGAGCGCCGGGGGATTCTGCGGCGGAACCAGTCGGCCAAGAAAATCCGCCGTCACAATCTCGGGAATCCCGCCCACGTGCGTTGCCACCGTCCGCAGCCCGCAGCTCATCGCCTCGTAGATTACGTTCGGCACGCCCTCGTTGTTGCTGGGCACGACCAGCAGATCCGCCGCCTGCATGAAACGCGCGACATCTCCCGGCGGTTTCCGCCCCGGCAACGACACCCGCTCGGCAAGCCCGGCGGCTTGAACGCGGCTCTGGATAGCGCCGCCCAAAGGCCCATCGCCCAACATCACCAGCCGGAACTTCTGCGCCGGCTCGCGGCGAACCAGTTCCTTGAACGCGTCCACCAGCAGGAGCGGATTCTTGATCGGCAGAAAGTTTCCCACAAACAGCAGAATGGTCTCGTCCGCCGCAAGCTTCAGCGCCGCGCGGGCGGCGGCGCGGTCGCCGGGGTGAAACACCTCGCGCTCCACGCCGTTGTAGATGGGGTGCAACTTTTCTCCGGGCACGCCTACTTCACGCAGCAGCCGCGCCAGTTCCTGGCTAGGCGTGACAATCGCGCCGGCCTGATGCATCGCCGCCGTGATGATGCGGCGGCGCACGGGATTGCTCAGATATTGGTGGATGTCCGAGCCCTGCGGGAAAGCGACGAACGGAAAATCCATTTCCGCCGCCAGTTGCGCCACCGCGCAGGCGTCGGGATACGCCCACGCCGCCAGCACGATGTCGAACGGAAACTCCGCCCGGACCGCCCGCACCGGGGCGCGCAATGACCGCGCCATCAGCCGATGATTCCAGCGGCTGCCGACCTTGGGGATGTAGCTCGCGGGTGGATAAACGGGAGCGAACGCGGCGTCCTCCGGGCGGCAGCGGTATTCCTGCGGCGACCAGAACGGCGGAAACCCGCGCGTCGGGCGCGGCGCGATGACGCGCAGTTCGCAATGCGGCGCGAGCCGATGCGCGAGCCGGCCGTTGTAGATGCCGCGATTCGGCTGCGCCGCGTCCGGGAACAAGTTGGAAAGAAACAGGACTTTCACGACGGTAGCGCGGATTGATAGCGGTGGTTGCGATATGCGCCGGGGTTGCCGGTGTGGCCGGCTTCAGCGGCGTGGATGACGTTCACCAGTTCGCGGGCGGTGACGAAGTGGAGGCGGAACTTTTTCCCGTCGTTGTATTCAGCGAGGGCGTGTTCCCAGAACCGCGCCATCGGCGCGGCGAGCAGCGTGGCCATGTCGCGCGGGTTGCCGCCGTGGGTGTGGAGCTTGATGAACCGCCAATTCGGCTGGCCTTGGACCTGAATGCCGAGACGCGTCCAGAGTTTCATGCGGTCAGCGCGCGGCGGGTTGATGCCGGTGATCTCGCCATTTTCGATGCGCGGGAGCAGGCCGAATTTGCGGCGCGACCAGTTCAGGCCGAGCGGGCCTTGGACCAGAAGAAGTTGATGGTTGATAGTTGATAGTTGATAGGCGTTCAGGGTGGCGGAGCGCCGGTCTTCGACCCGGCGCGTTTCTGGTTCTTCTCCGAGCCGGGTCGGAGACCGGCGCTCCACGCTAACAAGTTTGCCGGTGTCGTGGGGTTTGGGATTACCGGTGTCTTGAGCGTAGTAGAGGCTGTTGATGATGCGGGTTTGGGTGCCGTGCGGGGCGGAGGGCATGGTGAAGTCGGCGTAACAACCGGTTTCAGCGAGCACGGTGAGTTCGGAATTCACCCCGCAGCCGCGGCCTTCGGGATGGGAGTTGCACAGCGCCCAGTTGCCGTGGATGAAGCCGTAGCAGATGCCGCCGGCGGCTTCGCGGGCGAGGAGGCCGTGGCGGGCGAGATCGGCTTTGCCGCGTTCAAGTTTATCGCGGAATCCGGCGGGGGTGTCATGGTCGTGGTGCAGGTGCAGTTCGACTTCACCGCCGCAGGCGTGGCAGAGGTCGGTGAGGGCGGCGAGGATGTCGGGGTCGTATTGTTCGACGGGGTAGAAGAAGGTGTGGCGGGGGCGGAACCCGTCGGCGGCGCGGAAATTTTCGATGAGCGGGGGAAATTCGCGCCGCCACCGGCGGAGGCGTTCGAGCGCGCCGGCTTTGTCAGTGTCGTGGAGCGGCTCGAAGTGGTCGCACACGGCCAGGAGGATGTCGGTGACGCCGTCCGGCAGAGCAGGGTGCGGGCGGCGAAGGTAGGCCGGGAGCCAGAGATCGAGAGCCTTTAGCATCTGCGGGGGAGAATATCGGCGGCCACGGCAAAGAAAACAGATTTTTTGCCCGGCGAATCCTGGATTGACAGGCTGCGACCCGGTAGCAAACTCATCCCCGTGAACTCGGAGGCAAAACAACTTTTCCACGACGCACTGGAGGCGGCGCGATGAGCGGCGTCTGCGGGCTTATCGCCGGGGATTTGCGGGCCAAGGCGCGGTGGCTATACGAGGCGGACTCGGCGGGGGCGTTACTCAAGACACTGCTGACGGACGGCACGTTTGCGATGGTGACGTATCGGTTGATGCAGGCGAGCCAACGCTGCGGGCTGACGCCGCTGGCGATGATTTTCAACAAGCTGAACGTGATTTTCGGCCAGTGTATCATCGGGCGGGGGGCTGATTTTGGTCCGGAGTTCGTGCTAATCCACAGCCAGGGCTTGGTGATCAATTCCGGCGTGCGGGGCGGGCGGAGGGTTTTTGTCGAGCATCAGGTCACAATCGGTGCAGAAAAGCGCCAGTCACCGGTGCTCGGTGATGAGGTTTTTGTTGGCGCGGGCGCAAAGGTGCTGGGCACCGTGCGCGTGGGAAACGGCGTCAAGATCGGCGCGAATGCTGTCGTGACTAAGGACTTG
This sequence comes from Verrucomicrobiales bacterium, assembly GCA_017853785.1. Classification (GTDB taxonomy): domain Bacteria; phylum Verrucomicrobiota; class Verrucomicrobiia; order Limisphaerales; family JAFMIX01; genus JAFMIX01. The sequence goes on along the minus strand of JAFMIX010000122.1, from coordinate 3,152 downwards.
CCGGACGGGGCGACGGCGGTGGGGATTCCGGCGCAGGTGGTGCGGTTGTTCGGCAAACCGGTGTGATGGCTACCATTGCTTTTTTCATCTGCGCGGGGGCGCTGATTTATGCCTACGCGGGCTATCCGTTGTTGCTGGCGGTGCTCACACCGCGTCGGTTGCCGCCGCCGCCGGACCCACGGGAGTGGCCGAAGGTTTCCATTCTGTTGAGCGTGTTCAACGAGGAGAAGCACATGGCGGCACGGCTGGAAAATTTCTTCGCGCTGGATTACCCGGCGGACCGAGTGGAATTTCTCATCGGCTCGGACGGCTCCACGGATGGCACGGATGCGATTGTCGTGGCGTGCCCGGATGCGCGGGTGCGATTTGTGCGGGTGACGCCGCGCGGGGGCAAACCCCGGGTGTTGAACCGATTGGTGCGGCTGGCGCAAAATGAACTGCTGGTGTTCACCGACGCAAACACAATGTTTGCGCCGGATGCGCTAAAGAAGCTGGCCCGGCATTTCAGTGATTTGGAAATCGGTGGTGTTTGCGGTCGGCTCGTGTTCGAGGGCGCAGAGGTGGAGACGGATGAGGGGGCTTACTGGCGGCTGGAGACATTTCTGAAACAGCGCGAAAGTCACCTCGACTCGTGCCTCGGCGCGAACGGTGGGATTTACGCGATCCGGGCGCGGCTTTGGCCAGGCATTTCGGACAATACTCTGGTGGATGATTTCGTTATCGGTATGCGGGTGCGCGAGCAGGGCGGGCGGGTGATCTACGATGCTGAGGCGGTCGCGACGGAAGATTTGCCGGTGCAGGTCAGTTCGGAGATGGCGCGGCGGGTGCGGATCGGCGCGGGGGGCTTTCAAGCGCTGGGCCTGTGCTGGCGGTCGCTGTTGATTTGGCGGGGCGCTTACTCGTGGGCGTTCTGGTCGCACAAAGTGCTGCGGTGGTTTGGGCCATTCTTCATGCTCGGCGCACTGGTCGCAAACCTTCTAATGCCTTGGACCGTGTCTGCGGTATTGTTGCTCGGCGGGCAAGTGGGTTTCTATACACTGGCGGCCATCGGCGCCGGGCGGCGGGGGCAGCGGTTGATTTTTCGTGGGCCGCACTACTTTGTGGTCATCAACCTTGCCTTGTTGCGAGGTTGTTTTCGGTTTCTGGCCGGACGGCAGCGCGCGGCGTGGCAGCGGACTGCCCGCTAGGACAGTTCGGAATGATTCGATCGTCTTGGTCGGGGTAGCCTTGTCTGGGATCGCATTAAGAGGGCTTGCGTTCCACCTTGAATGCCCGGCGAATGAAGGACAGTCACCCGCTGAATGCCATTGATGCCTGGTGGCAGCGGGGTGAGGGTGATTGGTTTGGGTATCTGGCCGGGCTAGTTGGTGCGCCAATGGAGCAGGTCATTTGATACTCCCCCGGTGTAGCTCGGAGCTTCCGTATCGGTTCGTAGCGGAAAGGTGACGCGGATCGAGACTTCTGCCTCCTGCCAAGTCTGCACATGGTAATCCGATGCGGCCGAAATGATAGCATCCCCGACTTGCGCCTCGGTTCGGAGTGCGGCCAGACAAAAAACCGCTGCGACCAGGCGCAGGCCAAATTGAAAGACTGCCGCCAGCCCAGTCCGCCGTGATGTCAGGGGATTCTTGATGCAGGCAATTTTTTTTCGGCGCGAAATTAACGTCACCTGCGGAACGTGCGTTCGGCAGATTCATCGCCACGCGGCTGCGCCTACTTAAAGAAACGCCGGGCCTTCTCGAAGAAGCTCTGGCTGGCCGGATTTTCCGTGCCGTCACACAGTTTGGCGAATTCCTCGAGCTTGGCTTTCTGCTCGTGGGAAAGTCGCGTAGGAACTTCCACGGTCAGGCGCACATGGAGATCGCCATTGCCGTAGCCTTGGACGTTTTTCACGCCCTTGCCTTTGAGGCGGAAGACGGTGCCGGGCTGGGTGCCCGCGGGAACCTTGATGGTCGCTTGGCCGGTGAGCGTGGGAACCTGCATTTCCGCACCGAGCGCGGCTTGGGTGAAGCTGATGGGAACCTCGCAGAGCAGGTCGTCGCCGTCGCGCTGGAAAATATCGTGGGCGCGGACGTGGAGCACCACATAAAGGTCGCCGGAGGGGCCGCCGCGCACGCCGCCTTCGCCGTTGCCGGCGGAGCGGAGGCGGGAGCCGGTGTCCACGCCGGCGGGGATGCGGAGTTTGATCTGCGATTTTTTCTCGCACCGGCCGTGGCCGTGGCACGTAGGGCATGGTTTCTCTATGATCTGCCCGGCGCCGTGGCACTGGCCGCAGGTTTGCGCGACGCTGAAGATGCCGCGGGAGGAGATGACCTGGCCGCGCCCGCCACAGTTGGTGCAGGCGCGGCGCTTGGCGCCGGGGGCGGCCCCGCTGCCGTGGCAGGTTTCGCAGGATTCTGCCTTGGTGACGGAGATTTCCTTTTCGCAGCCGTGCGCGGCTTCCTCGAACTCGATCTCCAGATCGTAGCGCAGGTCCGAACCGCGCTGGGGCGCGGTGGGGTCTTGCCGGCCGCCTCCGCCAAAGATGCCTTCAAAGATGTCGCCGGTGTTACCGCCAAAGACGTCGCGGAAAATATCAAACGGGTCGTGGAAGCCGGCGTTGCCACCGCGGCCGCCACCGCCGCGGGCGCGGGGGTCGAAGGCGGCGTGGCCGTATTGGTCGTAGGCAGAACGCTTCTGGGGGTCGCTGAGGATCTCGTAGGCGTGGCTCAGCTCTTTGAATTGCTCTTCGGCGGCCTTGTCGCCGGGGTTCTTATCCGGGTGATATTTGACGGCGAGTTTGCGGTAGGCCTTCTTGAGGTCATCGGCGGAAGCACTGCGGGGCACGCCGAGGATTTCGTAGTAATCGCGTTTGGTCATCGAAATAAGGATTTAGAAATGAAATCCATTGAAGCAAAAGGACGCCAGTCGGTGGCTTGCGGCTTCAGGTTTTCATTTTGGGGATGCTCCCGGTGTTTTGGTGACGATGACGGTGGCAGGCCGGAGGAGGCGGTCGCGGAGTTTGTAACCTTTGCGAAGCTGCTGGATCACGTGGCCCTCGGGGTGGTCGGCGGTCTCGGTCTGGGAGACGGCTTCGTGGAGGTGGGGGTCGAAGGGTTTGCCGGCAGCATCCACTTCTTCAACGCCGGCTTCGGTGAGGGCGGATTTGAATT
>JAFMIX010000121.1 GCA_017853785.1 Verrucomicrobiales bacterium | reverse complement strand
TTGGCGAGGAAATCGGCGCTTTTCTGGATGACTTCGAGGACGGTCACGCGGGGAATCTAGTTTTGCCGGAGCGGCGTTGCACGGGTAAAATTTTTCCGGCGGCGAAAAAAATAGTTGTTGCCAGAACCGCGCGTTGCCGCTTACAACTCGCCGCGCAATGGGAAAAGCCCTCATCATCGCCGAAAAACCGTCCGTCGCCAGCGACATCAGCAAGGCGCTCGGGAAGTTTCAGAAGCACGAGGATTATTTCGAGAACGACGAGTATGTGATCTCGTCGGCGGTCGGTCATCTGCTGACCATCGTGCCGCCGGAGGGCGTGGAGGCGAAGAAGGGCAAGTGGACTTTCAAATGCCTGCCAGTCATCCCGCCGCACTTCGACCTTGAACCGATCGAGAAGACGGCGAGCCGCTTGAAGGCGGTCGCGAAGCTCATCAAACGCAAGGACGTGGACAAGCTCATCAACGCCTGCGACGCCGGACGCGAAGGTGAGTTGATTTTCCGCAACATCGTCCGCTACACGAAAGCGCAGCAGCCCATCCAGCGGCTCTGGCTGCAATCCATGACGCCCGCCGCCATCCGCGAGGGCTTTGCGGCGTTGCGCCCGGATGAATCCATGCAGCCGCTCTCCGATGCGGCGACGAGCCGCAGCGAGGCGGACTGGCTCGTGGGCATCAACGGCACGCGCGCCATGACGGCGTTCAACTCCAAGCTCGGCGGCTTTTTCAAGACCACCGTGGGCCGCGTGCAGACGCCGACGCTGGCGATTCTCGTGGAGCGCGAGGCGAAGATCCGCGGGTTCAAGCCGCGCGATTTCTGGGAAATCATCGGCACGTTCGACTGCGCCGCCGGTAATTACACCGGGCGCTGGTTCGATGAGAAATTCTCCAAGGCCGACGACGAGCAGCTCAAGGCGGAGCGCGTCTGGGACGTGGCGCGCGCGGAAGCCATCAAGGCCAAGTGCCTCGGCAAACCGGGCATCGTCACGGAGGAGAGCAAGCCCACGACTTCGCTGTCGCCGTTGCTGTATGATTTGACGAGCCTGCAACGCGATGCGAACTCGCGCTTCGGCTTCAGCGCCAAGAACACGCTGGGCGTGGCGCAGGCGCTTTACGAGCGGCACAAGGTGCTGACGTATCCGCGAACGGACTCACGGGCGTTGCCGGAGGATTACATTGCCACAGTGAAGACCACGCTGGGGATGCTGGAGGGCGTGAGCGGCTACTCGACCTTCGCCGAGCAGGTCTTGAAAAACGGCTGGGTGCGCCCGAACAAGCGCATCTTCAACAACGCGAAAGTCTCCGATCACTTCGCCATCATCCCGACTTCGCTCGCGCCGAAGGGCTTGTCCGAGCCGGAGCAGAAACTTTACGACCTCGTCACCAAACGCTTCCTCGCCATCTTTTATCCGGCGGCGGAATTTCTGGAAACGAATCGCATCACGCGCGTCGAGGGCGAGCCGTTCAAGAGCGCGGGGAAAGTCCTCGTGCAGCCCGCTTGGCTCACGGTTTACGGCAAGCAGTCGGATTCCGACGAGACGCCGAGCCTTGCGCCGGTGCAGCCGGGCGAAACGGTCAAGACCAGCGACGTGGAAGTGAAGGCGAACGTCACCAAACCGCCCGCGCGCTACTCGGAAGCGACGCTGCTCTCCGCGATGGAAGGCGCGGGCAAGCTCGTGGACGACGATGAACTCCGCGAGGCCATGAGCGAGAAGGGCCTCGGCACGCCGGCCACGCGCGCGGCGACGATCGAAGGTTTGATCTACGAGGAATACGTCCACCGCGTCGGGCGCGAGTTGCAGGCGACGGCGAAGGCGTTTTCGCTGATGGAGCTGTTGAACGGTCTCGGCATCCCGGAATTGACGAAGCCGGAGCTCACCGGCGAATGGGAATTCCAGCTCAAGGAAATGCAGCGGAAGAAAATCAGCCGCGAGCAGTTCATGAAGGAAATTGCCGCGATGACCAAGCGCATCGTGGACCGCGCAAAGTCCTTCGAGCACGACACGATTCCCGGCGACTTCGGGACGCTCACGGTCGCCTGCCCGAAGTGCGGCGGCGAAATCCACGAGAAATACAAGCAATACCAGTGCATGAAGGACGGCTGCGATTTCGCGGTGTGGAAGACGCTTTGCAGCCGCATGTTCGAGCCGGAGGAAGTGGCGAAGCTCATCACTGAGCGCCAAATCGGGCCGTTGCAGGGCTTCCGCAGCAAGGCGGGTTTCCCGTTCGCCGCCGTGCTGAAGATGAACGCGGAGCATAAAATTGAATTTGAATTCGGCAACACGCCGAAGGAAGGCGAGTCCGCCGTGGCGGTGGATTTCACCGGCAAGGAAGCACTCGGCAAATGCCCGAAGTGCGGCGCGCAGGTGTTCGACGGCGGGATGCATTACGTCTGCGAGAAGCAGACCGGACCGACGCCGGCGTGTGATTTCCGCACCGGCAAGATCATTTTGCAGCAGGAGATTTCGCCCGAGCAGGTGAAGAAGCTGCTGGCCGAGGGCAAGACGGATTTGCTGAAGGGCTTCGTCTCCAACAAGACGAACCGCAAGTTCGAGGCGTTCCTCATCGTGAAGGACGGCAAGACGGGTTTCGAGTTCCAGCCGCGCGAGAAGAAGGCCAAAGGCACGGCGCGCGAACCGCAGCCGAAGATTGATTTCACCGGCAAGACGGCGGTCGGCAAATGCCCGAAGTGCGGCAGCCAGGTGTTTGACACGGAGCAGGGCTATGTTTGCGAGAAGTCGCAGTTGGACGTGAAGCGGTGCACCTTCAAGGCCATCGGCAAGACCATCCTCGAACAGCCGGTGGACGCGGAGCAGGCGGCAAAGATACTCAAGACCGGCAAAAGCGACCTGCTGGACAAGTTCATCTCCAAGGCCGGCAAGCCGTTCCCGGCATTCCTTGTGATGGACAAGAAGGGCAAGATCACCTTCGACTTCCCGCCGCGAGAGGAATAGCGCTGGGAGCGCCGGCGTCTCGCCGGCAAGTTGATTATGCGTGGCTCATCTTCCGTAACCCGCCGGCGAGACGCCAGCGCTCCCATCGCTGACAAGTGGATTCAGAAATTTCTCACCCACCTCGCCACCGACCGCGGCGCGTCGGAATACACCCAGCGAAACTACAAGCAGGCGACGGAAGAGTTTTTCCTCTGGCATAAAAACGAACGGCAGCAACCGCCCGCCTGGGAAAAACTTCAGCGCGACGACTTCCGCAGCTACCTCCGCTTTCTGGGCCGGCAGAATCTCGGGCGTGCCGCCATCGCGTTGCGGTTCTCCGCGCTGCGGACATTTTACCGGTTTCTCATCCGCCACGGTGAGGTGGCGTCGTCGCCGATCAAGAATCTCTCGCTGCCAAAGCTGCCGAAGCGGCTGCCGCAGTTCCTCACCATCCAGCAGATGAGGGATTTGCTCGCAGCCCCGCTCAAGCCGCTGGCCGCCCCGAAGCGCAACAGCGCAGGCCGGCCGATCGCCGCGAGCACCTGTTACCGCGACGTGGCGATCTTGGAGACGATATATTCCTGCGGCCTGCGGGTGAGCGAGCTTTCCGGGCTGCGCGGCGAGGATATTGACTGGAGCGAGCAACTTGTCCGTGTGCGCGGCAAGGGCAAGAAGGAACGCCAGCTGCCCATCGGCGCGCCGGCGCTCGACGCGATCAAACGCTATTGGGAAACGCTCAGGCAACCGCCGGCGCCAAGCGCGCCGGTGTTTCTATCCGGGAAGAAAATCCCCACGCCCGTCAGCCGCGTGATGCTGGCGCGGCGGTTGAAGCTCCATCTTGCCACTGCCGGACTCGACCCCAAACTCACGCCGCATAAACTCCGGCACAGCTACGCCACGCACCTGCTGGACGCCGGTGCGGACCTCCGCAGCGTGCAGGAACTGCTCGGCCACGCACACCTCATCACCACGCAGGTCTACACGCACGTCAGCACGGAACGGCTGAAGCAGGCTTATGCCAAAGCACATCCGCGGGCTTGAGCTGGTTGTTAGTTGTTGATTGATGGTTCCCAGCCAGGGCGGCGGAGATTTTTTGAATATCGCGCCGCGCCAAACGGTCTGATGGTTTGGGTATGAATTCGAAAATTTACTCGGTTGCCATCACAGGATTGGCGGCGGCGCTGGTTTTGACCGGCTGCGTCGGGCCGGACGGCTCGCCGGATCGGACCGGCAGCGGGTTTCTCACCGGCGGCGCCATCGGCGCGGGTACGGGGGCGCTCATCGGCAGCACCAGCGGCGATGCCGGCAAAGGCGCGCTCATCGGCACGGCGATCGGCATGATTGCCGGCGGACTCGTCGGCCACTCCATGGACCAAGCGGAACGCTCGCGCTTGCAGACGCAGTCGCCGGTGACGTATCAGCGCGTGGCGCAACAGCAGCCCTTGAGCTTGGCGGACGTGAAGGCGCTCGCGCGCGCCGGCATCGCCGAGGACATCATCATCAGCCAGCTCCGTGCGTCGCGGTCGGTGTATCGCTTGAGCACGGCGGACATCATTGAACTGCGCGATGCGGGCGTCGGCAATCCGGTCATTGATTTCATGATTAACTCCGGGAACTCCGCGCACAGCACCCAAATTCGCCCGGCCGCGCAGCCGGAGGTGGTCTATGTCCAGCAAGCGCCACCGCCACCGCGCGTGGAAGTCATCGGCGTGGCGCCGCACCCGGGATATGCGTGGGTGGGCGGAGATTGGGGTTGGAATGGCGGTTGGGCGTGGTCCAGCGGGCGTTGGTGCGCCCCACCACCCGGGCATAGCGTTTGGATTTCGGGAAGCTGGTCGCGACATCCGCGCGGCTGGTGTCATTCGCCCGGTTACTGGCGGTAAAATCACGGCGGCAGCTTCGAGACGCGCCTCCCCGGCACGTTTTTTTGCAGGGTTCAAGCTTGCCAATTGAGCCGTACATGAGTTCAATGTCTGCCCTTGGCTGGCTGGGTAGCTCAGTTGGTAGAGCAGAGGACTGAAAATCCTTGTGTCGGCGGTTCAATTCCGCCCCCAGCCACCACTTCTTGATTCTTCAATAAAATCAACCTTTTTGTTAAAAGTCAGGGTTGAAACGGATTAAAGTAAGACCTTCAGCAAACTTTTATGCGCTAGGTTTTCGCGATGCAACATCACCTTCTGTGTTGGTGCAATGAGGTGAAATAGCTGCTTTCCCCCAAAACACCTCAATCTCAATTTCGTCACAGTTTTTCGTGATTGCACCAGAGCAAAGAACAGGGGCTAAAAACGCGCTGGCGGGCAAGCTATAGCACGGGCGGGTGGTGCTGGTCATAACTTGGCACAGAGGAGGTTGAGGCCCGGCAAATCCTAGATCGTCCCACACCCCCGCTCGGGGAAGGGCAAACAGCCCACCGCCCAGCGAATAGAAGTCCCCTCGTTTTTACCAAAAGCCGTTTTGAAGCCTGTCGCAGCCGGATTTGCTGCTGTTCGGGATTGAGGCTTTGGCAGCTACACGCGAAGGGACTCTTGTCCCTATATCCAACTTGACGGATCACTTTTTAAGTGAACAATCGGGCCGGTTGTTAGGGTATCTTACTTTTAAAACTATGGAGACTTCATCTCGTCTGCATCCTATCTGTTGGCTCGCAATGCTTTTGTTGTCAGCTGTGGCGACACTGGCTCAAGTGCCGCAGTTGCTCAATTATCAGGGCCGAGTGAGCGTGAATGGCACCAACTTCACCGGCACCGGGCAGTTCAAATTTGCGTTGCTGAACAATAGCGTCAGCATTTCGCGCCCTGCCACGGGGACGGCGACCATCTCTGGCGGCTTTCTCACCATCGTCACTGTGACCGACGGCGGGGTGGGCTATGGCTCCGCGCCCACCGTGGTAGCGACGGGTGGCGGTGGCTCGGGGGCGGTGCTGACCGCCCAGATTTCCGGCGGCAGCGTCACCAGAGTGATCGTGAACAACCCCGGCAGCGGCTATACCAGCCTGCCGGGCATCCAGTTCAGTGCGCCGCCCACGGCGTATGCGAGTTTGTGGAGCAATGACGGCACGAGCCTGAACGGCAGTCAGCCGGGCGCGGCGTGTTTGTTGGGGGTGACCAACGGGCTTTACAGCGTGCTGCTGGGGGACACGACGGTGGGGAACATGGCAGCACTCTCCGCGCTGGTTTTCACGAACAGCGATGTGCGGCTGCGGGTGTGGTTCAACAATGGCGTGAACGGCTTTCAACAGTTGAGCCCCGACCAACGGATTGCGGCGGTAGGCTATGCCATGGTGGCGGGAACGGTGCCGGACGGCAGTATCACCGCCAGCAAGATTGCGGCGGGAGCAGTTGGGGCTTCCCAAATTGCAGCGGGAGCTATTGGCGCGGCGCAGTTATCCACGAATATAAGCGGCATACTTGGGTATCAGGTATCCAGCGGAACGAACGTGCAAGCGGCGGCGAACTCCTCCTACCTGACCACGAGCGCGGGCCGATATGTGGTGACACTACCAGCTAATCCCAGCGTGGGCGACCGCGTGAAAGTAACGGGCGGCAGTGGCGGATTGGAACTGATAGCCAATAGCGGGCAAAGCATCATCAACCCGCCGTCATTTGGCTGGCTCAAGGGCGACGCCGGTCCGGGCTATTGGCAGTCCGTCGCCAGTTCCGCTGATGGCAGCAAGCTCGTGGCGGTGCAGAATTATGGCAGCATCTACACCTCGACCAATTACGGGTTGAATTGGTCCACCAACAACGACGCCGGTCCGGGCTATT
>JAFMIX010000120.1 GCA_017853785.1 Verrucomicrobiales bacterium | reverse complement strand
TTTTTTCTGACCGCCCTGCTCGCGTTGCTGGGGTCGCCGGCCATTTTCGCGCAGGGCACGAGTTTCACCTGCCGAGACCTGCTGAATGCCGGCACCAGCCCCGCGACCGGCAATTACGACCTCACTTATACGCTGTTCTATGCGAGCAGCAGCGGTAGCCAATCAGGCGGGACCATCACCACCACCGCCACAGCGGGCACCGCCGTACGCTTCATCGTCACGCTGGATTTTGGCGCGAATTTTCCCGGCGCGGACCGCTGGCTGGAACTCGGCGGGCGCCCGACTGGCGGCGCCCACTTTACTCTGCTCACGCCGGGCCAGAAAATCACCGCCGCTTCCGCCACGAGCCTGTCTGGTACGCTGCCGGCCGCGCAGATCACAGGCAACCTCCCCGCCACCCAACTCTCCGGCCTGTTTGAACTGAATCCGCAGTGGCCCACCGCCACGCTCGCCAGCCTCTTGAACAAAGGCGTCATCGAGACCAGCCCCGCCGGGCTTTATCGCATCACCCCGCCAAAAAATGCAGCTTTTGAAATCAGCCACCCGGGAGCAATCTCCTTTTCCGCTTGAGTTTTCCTTTCAACGTCTACCTCCTCGCATTCGGCAGCGCCGCCCTGACGACGGCGGGTGCGCTCCCGCTCTGGCGGGCGTGGTGTCTTCGCAGCGGCCACGTTGATGACCCCGGCCGCCGGAAGATCCATCACACGCCCGTCCCGCTCGCCGGCGGTCTGGCCGTGTTGACCGGACTCATCGTGCCGCTGCTGGCGGGCGCGGTGGGTTACGGACTGCAAGTCCTGCCCTGGCCGGCGGCGAGTTTTGCGGTGGGTTACGGATTTGATCAGCGGGGATTGCAGCTGGCCGCTATTTTGTTCGGCGCGGTTGGCATGACGTTCCTCGGTTGGTGGGATGACAAACACGAGCTGCGCGCAGGCGTGAAGTTCGCCGGGCAATTCCTGATCGCGCTGCTCGTCGCCGCTGCGGGCGTGCGCATCACGCTGTTCGTGCCCAGCGAAATTTTCAGCTACGCCATTACCATCCTGTGGCTGCTCACGCTGGTGAATGCCTTCAACTTCATGGACAACATGAACGGCCTCTGCGCCGGGTTGGGCGCGATCGGCGCATGGGGTTTCGCCGTGCTGGCGGCGGTGGACGGACAGTATCTCGTGGCGCTGCTCGCGCTCCTGACGTGCGGAGCGCTGGTGGGTTTTCTGCCGTTCAACTTTCCCAAAGCCTCCGCCTTCCTCGGCGATGCCGGCAGCCATCTCACCGGTTATCTGCTCGCGGTGCTGGCAATCCTGCCGCACTTTTGCCCGCCGGAAAATCCCCGACCGCTCGCGGTGCTCGCGCCGCTGCTGATGCTGGCCGTGCCGCTCGGCGATCTCGCTTGGGTGGTGCTGTTGCGGTGGAAACTCGGCCAACCGTTCTATGTGGGGGACACGAACCACCTGTCACACCGCCTCGTGCGGCGCGGACATTCAAAAACCACTGCGGTGCTGCTGATCTGGTTGCTGGCAGTAGTCCTGGTGGCGCTTGCGGTGATTTAGCCGCACAGCCCGGCCAGATAGCGTTCCGCTTCGATCGCCGCCGCGCAGCCCAGTCCTGCCGCCGTGATCGCTTGCCGATAAACATGGTCGGAGCAGTCGCCCGCCACAAACACGCCCGGGACGTTCGTCTGCTGGCCGTGTTGCGGGATGATGTAGCCGGCCTCGTCCATCGTGATCGCGCCTTTGAAGATCTGCGTGTTCGGCACGTGACCGATGGCGACAAATACCCCGGCGCAATCCACCACGCGCTCCGCGCCAGTGTTCACATCCTTCACGCGCACGCCGGTGACCTTGTCCTGTTTCACGTCCAGCACTTCGGTGACCACGGCGTTCCAGATGGGTTTGATCTTGGGATTCGCCAGCGTGCGCTCCGCCATGACTTTGGAAGCGCGCAGCGTGTCGCGGCGGTGGATGAGATAAACCACCGCGCCGAAGCGCGTGAGATAATTCGCCTCTTCGCACGCGGAGTCGCCGCCGCCGACGACGACAAGCGGCTGGTTGCGGAACATCGGCAACGCGCCGTCGCAGGTGGCGCAGTAGGTGACGCCTTTGTTTTCGAGCGCATGCTCACTGTCTAACCCAAGGTGCCGGTGGCCTGCGCCGCTGGCGATGATCACGGTCTGCGCCTCCACGCGCTCGCCGTCCACGGTCAGGCCGAACGGGCGTTGCGTCAGATCCACTGCGTCCACGGTGGCGAACTGCACCCGCGCGCCAAACTTCTCGGCCTGCTTCTGCATCCGCGTGACGAGTTCATAGCCGTCCACGCCTTCGGGAAAGCCGGGAAAATTTTCGACGATGGTGGTGGTGGTGAGCAGCCCCCCGGGCTGGCGGCCGGTGAGCACGAGTGGGGCGAGATTGGCGCGTGCCGTGTAAAGCGCGGCGGTGAGTCCGGCGCAACCGGTTCCGATGATGACGACTTTTTCCATAAAAATGTAGTTGAAAAATTAAATGACGCGCCCAACGTAAGCAATCCCGGATGAGGAAATTGCCGCCTAAAAATTTAATTTATTTGCCGCCATGGCGGTGGGTGATTAACGTCCCTCTTAAGGAAAGAAGTAAGAACCCCCACTTTGTCTTGAATTCCATGAAGCATGAACCATTGTCCGCAACTGAACTTGATGAGTTGGTATCCGGTTTGAACCGCATGGCGCGCAATCTGTGGTGGACCTGGAACCAGGGCGCCCAGGAAATCTTTCAAGACCTGTCGCCGCGCAGTTGGCAGAACCTCTACCACAACGCCGTGGCCATCCTGCACGAGGTCTCCGAATACGAGCTGCGCGTGCGCCTGCAACATCCGGACTTCGCCGCGCGCGTGCGGGAGGTCTTGCAGGGCTTTGATGCCTACCTGACCGACAAGCACACTTGGGGGCGCAAACATGCGCCGGCGCTGCACCGGAATCCCGTCGCGTATTTCTCTGCCGAGTTCGGCTTTCACGAAACGCTGCCCATCGCCGCCGGCGGCCTCGGCATCCTTGCTGGCGACCATGCCAAATCCGCCAGCGACTTGGATCTCGGCTTTGTGGGCATCAGCTTGTTCTACCGGGAAGGCTATTTCCAGCAGGCCTTCGACGTGAACAACTGGCAGACCGAATATTACGCCAAGCTCAACCCAAACAACCTCCCCATCGAGCCGGTGGTGGATAGCACCGGCACCCCGCTCACCGTCCGCGTCCGCATCGGCATATCCGACGTGGTGATCCAAGCCTGGCGCGTGAACGTGGGCCGCATCCCCGTCTATCTGCTGGACGCCAACCGCCCGGAAAACGAACCGCACTTCCGCGACCTCACCCTGCGCGTCTACGGCGGCGATACCACCACGCGTATCATGCAGGAAATCCTGCTCGGCGTCGGCGGCGTGCGGTTGTTGCGCGCGCTCGGCCACGCGCCCTCCACATTCCACATGAACGAAGGCCACGCCGCATTTCTCACGCTGGAACTCATGCGCGAAAAACTGCTTGCCGGTCAGACCTACGAACGGGCCTTCGCCGCGACCAAGCAGGAATGCCTTTTCACCACCCACACGCCCGTCGAAGCCGGCCACGACCGCTTCCGCAGCGAGCTCATGGATTACGCCGCTTCCAAATTCCGCGACAGCCTCAAGCTCAACCACACCCAGCTCATGGCTCTCGGCCGCGTGAATCCTGACGACGCCGCCGAGCCATTCTGCATGACCGTGCTCGCGCTCAGACTCTCCCGCGCCGCCAACGGTGTCAGCGAGCTCCACGGCCAGATCAGCCGCGAAATGTGGCAGTGCCTCTACCCCGGCAAGCCCGTCGCCGAAGTCCCCATCGGCCACGTCACCAACGGCGTCCACGTCCTCGGCTGGATGAAAGGCACTGTCCGCAATTACTGGCGGCAAAAACTAAACGGCAAAATCGCCAGCACCCCCGGCCACGACTGGACCAGCGAAGTCAACTCGCCCGATTTCTGGAAGAAGATGGCCGACCCCGCGTTCCTCAGCGACGAAGAACTCTGGGCGCTCCGCTACCGCCTGCGCCGCGAACTCATCGAGTTCTCCCGTCGCCGCCTCCTGCTCCAGCACCAGCGCGTGACGCATGAGGACTTCATCGCGTTCGACCACCTGTTGAATCCCGATGCGCTCACCATCGGGTTCGCCCGCCGCTTTGCAACCTACAAGCGCGCCCCGCTGATTTTTCAGCAGATGGAAAACATCGTCCATCTCACCCGCGACAAAAAGCGGCCCGTGCAGTTCATCTTCGCCGGCAAGGCCCACCCGCGCGACGACGATGGCAAGCGTTACATCCAAAATATCATCCACCTCTCCAAATACAGCGACCTGCAAGGCCACCTCGTCTTCATCGAGAACTACGATGTCCACGTCGCCCGGCAGATGGTTTCCGGCTGCGACGTGTGGCTGAACAACCCCCGCCGCCCGCTCGAAGCCTCCGGCACCAGCGGCATGAAAGCCGGTAGCCACGGCTGCCTGAACTTGAGCATCCTCGACGGCTGGTGGCGCGAAGGTTACGACGGCACCAACGGTTTCGCCATCGGCGACGACTCCCACGCCGCCGACATCGAGCAACAGGACCGCATGGACAGCGCCAACCTTTACAAGGCACTCACCGAACAAGTCATCCCCTGCTTCTTTGACCGCGACGCCCAAGGCGTGCCGCGCGAGTGGATCAAAAAAATCCGCCGCGCCATGGTCACCCTTGTGCCCGAATACAACACCTGGCGCATGGTGCAGGAATACACCAACAAGTATTACCTGACGAAGTAAACCGAGTGACCAACTTCAAAGGACGGCTTTGCGGCCGTCCTTTTTTATTTAGCGCAAACCGCCCGCAGCCGCTACCATCACCACCGTGACGCCCGACATCAAATCCCTGACCCGCGAAGAACTGGAAACCCGCTTCGTCACGTGGGAGCAGCCGGTCTATCGCGTCAAACAACTAATGGACTGGCTCTACGTTCAGCGCGTGACCGATTGGGACGCGATGAGCAACCTGCCCAAGACCCTGCGCGAAAAGCTGCGCGCAGAATTCTCGCTCGGCACGCTCGAACTCGTCCGCAAGCAAGGCAGCCGCGACACCACGCAGAAATTTCTCTGGAAACTCGCCGACGGCGCGTTCATCGAGAGCGTGTTGATTCCAGCAAATCCTTCGCTCTACGGCGAAGGCAGCGACCGCCACACCCTCTGCGTCTCCACCCAAGTCGGCTGCGCTTACGGTTGTAAATTCTGCGCGAGCGGCCTCGACGGTTGGAAGCGCAACCTCCTCCCGCACGAAATCGTCGAACAAGTCATGGGCGTGGAACGCTTCTGTGCCGCTGCCGCCCAAGCCGAACCCGCCGCCCCCGTCGCCGCCAAAACCAGCAGCAGCTTCCCCGGCACGCGCATCGTGGACAATGTCGTGATCATGGGCATGGGCGAACCACTCGCAAACTACAACAACTTGCTGCAAGCGCTCCGACTGCTCAACTCCCCCTGGGGCGGCCGCATCGGCGCGCGCAAGATCACTGTCTCCACCAGTGGTCTTGCCCCGCAGATCCGCAAACTCGCGGACGAACCCGAACAGTTCTCCCTCGCCCTCTCCCTGCACGGCGCGACCGATGAAGTCCGCAACCGCATCATGCCGGTCAATAAAAAGTATCCGCTCCGCGAACTCACCGCCGCCCTCGATTACTATCAGGCCAAGCGCGGTCGCTTCATCACCTTCGAATACATCCTCATCGCCGGCGTGAATGATTCTCTGGACCAGACCCAGCCGCTCGCCGCGCTCGCCCAACGGTTAAGCGCCAAAGTGAATTTGATTCCCTACAACAAAGTCGAAGACCTGCCGTGGCAGCGACCCGCCGAAGCCGCCTGCGAACGCTTCGCCGCCGCGCTGCGCCAGCACAAAATTGTGACTACTCTCCGCCGCGAGAAAGGACACGACATTGATGCCGCCTGCGGCCAGCTCCGCCTCAAGACCGCGCGCGAATTCGCCGGTGCGACCTCCGCCCCCACCAAATAATTTTGAGCGAATTAGCCTCTGCCGGTTTATAACCTCTTAGAAAGAGTAACGATTAAAATCATGAAAACCATGAAATCATCAATCGCCGCCTTCTTCCTTGCCGGAATCTGCCTGCCTCCGACCGCGTTCGCCGAGGACGCCAAACCGGCCGCGCCCGCCAAGAGTTACCCGTTGGACACCTGCGTCGTTTCCGATGAAAAGCTCGGCAGCATGGGCAACGCCTTTGTCCACCAGCACGAAGGCCGCGAAGTGCGCTTCTGCTGCAAAGGCTGCCTTAAGGACTTCAAGAAAGACTCCGCCAAGTATCTCAAGAGACTCGACGCCGCCGAAAAGGCCGCCAAGAAATAGCACATTCCGGGCAAGATACGGCTTGGCAGCAAGCCAGACTCATGCGATGGTAACATTGTGAAACAGGTGATTGCAATCCTCTTTGCGCTCACGCTGGTCTTCGGCCAGCCGGCGGCTATGGCTGTCGCCTGCTGCCCCAGCAACGCCGCCCCCTGCTGCGACTGCGGGGGCAAGATGAAATGTTGTCTCGCCGAATCCGGCAACCCAGCGCCGGCCAATCCCGCAGTCCCTGCACCCAACCCCGCCCAAAAGGATTTTCAAGCTACCCTTTGCCTTGTCGCCCATCTGATTCAGCCCGTTCCCGCTGCCGAAAACGCTGCCGCTCCCGTTTCCTCCGCCTGCTTCATCGCTGGCGCCGTCCCGCTCTTCGCGCGGGACTGCGCCTACCTCCTC
>JAFMIX010000119.1 GCA_017853785.1 Verrucomicrobiales bacterium | reverse complement strand
GCGCGTTGAAATTTCCGCACGTGGTGCTCGGCGTCATTGCCATCTTCATGTATGTGGGTGGCGAGGTCGCCGTCGGCAGCGCCATCATCAATTTCCTGGGGCAACCGAGCGTGGCCGGCTTATCAGAAGTGGATGCGAGCAAGTATGTCGCAATCTACTGGGGCGGCCTGATGATCGGGCGATTCATGGGCGCGGTGGAGCTCAGCGAGATGAAAAAAGTTAACAAACAAACGCTCCTCGTCGTCATCCCCTTGCTGGCGTATCTGCTGCTCTGGGCGGCAAAAAGCTGTCCGATGGAAGCTCTGCAAGGTAAGTCGGTCGGTGAAATCTTCACGCTGTGGGGTGAATCGTTCCGGGCGGACTGGGCGGTGTTCAAACTTTACCTGCCGTTTATCGGCCTGTGCTGGGTGCTGTTCCAGTTCGGCCGCGCGCAAGCCGCGCGCACACTGGTGATTTTCTCCTCGACGGTGGTGCTGCTGCTGCTGACGGCGATTCTGGCCGGGGGCAAGGTGGCGATGTGGTGCGTGGTCGCGGTGGGGTTGTTCACTTCGGTCGGCTGGTCCAACACCTTCTCGCTGGCGTTGGAGGGCACGGGCATCTACAAGAGCCAAGTCTCCTCGCTGCTGGTGATGGCAATCCTCGGCGGGGCGATTCTGCCGCCATTGCAAGGGTGGATCGCAGACGCAACCAAGAATCTTCAGATTTCCTTCATCGTCCCGATGCTTGCCTACGCCTATGTGGCGTTTTACGGAGCTAAAGGTCACCGCGTTGGGAGAGATGCTAATTGATTAAGCAAGCCCGGCCTCCGCTATGAGCAGAAAGATATTTATCGGCACGGATAGCGGCGCCACCACCACCAAACTCTGCGCCGTGTGGGACAACGGCGAGCCGGTGTCGAACAAAGTATTGCAGCGTTCCACCGCTTCGGAGAAGGGGCGTGAGGCGGTCGTCGGTTCGTGGATTGCCGGGGTGAATGATTTTCTGACCCAGAACCATTTGCAATGGTCGCAAATCGCCGGCGTCGGACTCGCCATTCCCGGGCCTTACGAGCGATATGGCGTGTTCAGCAAGACGCCGAATCTGCCGGCCAGTTTCTCCGGCTGGGATGTGTATTCTGATTACAGCGCGGCGCTTGCCCGCCAGGCCGGTCGCCCGTTGCCGCTCGTTGTCGGGAATGACGGCAACTACGGCGGCGTGGCCGAGGCCCGCCTCGCCCGCGGCAGCACGAAGGCGACCGTCGCGATGCTCATGCCGGGGTCAGGATTGGGCTGTGCCTACATCGGGGCAGACGGCCTGCCGCTGGAAGGCGACACCCTCGCGGGACTCGAAACCGGTCACGCGGCCGCTCCCGTTCACATGCTTGGTTTCACGGGCAAGCCCTTCACCTGCGGGTGCGGTCGTGATTGGGGCTGCTACGAGGCTTACACCACCATCTCCGGCCTGCCGCAACTTCTTGCTGAGAAGATCAAAAATCATCCGCAGCACGAGCTCGCCGCCTCCGCTGCGCCGATCAGGGAAAAAGTCCTTTCGCTTCGCACCCGGGCGCAACAGGGAGATCCGCTGGCCTTGGACATTTTCGATTTTCAAGCGCGCGTCATGGGCTTGATGGTCGCCAACCTCTCAATGACTTTGGACGCCGCCTTCGTGGTTATCGGCGGCGGGCTGATGGATCACGAGGCAACCACGCCGGAATTTCGCGACCGCTACATGGAAATCATCCGTAAAACTGCCATTCCATATCTGTGGTCGCCCCAGCGCGGCACGGTCAAGATCGTTCCGGCCGAACTGGGCGAGCTTTCCCAAGCCATCGGCGCCGCACTGGTCGCGATGTATCGGACCCAAGCCTCGCAGTGAAGCCGGCGCGACTACCTGTGACTATTGAAAAGCATGGAGTGGTATTCCGCCTCGGAGCATCACTCCAAACTGGCAGCGCGAGCAATAAAGGGATAGCTTCGCGTCCGATGAAAATGCTATCCACATTTCTCCTCAGCATCACATTGTTGGCGACGGCTTCAACACAGCTGCGCGCTGTTGAGCCGGGTGCGACGCATCCCAACATCCTGTTCATATACACTGATGACCAATCGCATGAGGCACTCTCGGTGGTTCAGAAAGAGTTGGGCGAACGAGGGCGGTTCCCCTGGCTGAAAACGCCGAACATGGACCGGATAGCGGCCGCAGGTGTGCGGTTTCGGAACGCGTTTGTGGTGAATTCACTGTGCTCGCCCAGCCGCGCCGTGAATTTGACCGGGCGCTACAACCACCTGAACGGCATCGCCTCCAACTTCCGCCCGTTTCCCACGAACAGTGTGACCTGTGCCACCCTGCTCCGCGCCGCAGGCTACACGACGGCCTACATTGGCAAGTGGCACATGGACGGCCAGCGGGCTCGCCCCGGGTTTGACTACCACGCCACTTACATCGGCCACGGGCGCTATGCGGATTGTTCGTTCATCGTGAACGGCAAGGACACGCCCACTGCGGGTTGGGTGGATGATGTGACCACCGATTACGCCGTCAATTTCATCCAAAAACAGAAAGGTTCAGATAAGCCATGGTTCATGATGCTCGGATTCAAAACACCCCATGAACCATGGCAGCCCCCGGCCCGAGCCAAGAATCTTTACGAAGGTGAAATGGCGCGGTCAGTGCCGAACCTGAACACGCCCCCGCCTTACGACGGGGAGAACAAGAAGGCCAGAGCGGGCGGCTCAGTGCCGGCCAAGGTCCCGACCAATCTGGATTATTTCCGGTGCGTGACGGCGGTGGATGATTGCGTGGGGCGTTTACTGGATGCGCTGGACGCGACACATTTTACCTCCAACACGATCGTGATCTTTACCACGGACAATGGGGTTTATCTCGGCGCACACGCCGCTGGCGACAAGCGCAGCGCATACGATGAAAGCATGCGTGTGCCGTTTCTTGTGCGCTGCCCAACGCTTGGTGCGGCGGCGCAAGGCAGAGTCGTGGATGAAATGGTGCTAAACCTCGATCTCGCACAAACCTTGCTGGATTTTGCCGGTCTGACCACACCCAAGGCAATGCAAGGCATGAGCTGGCGTCCTTTATTGACGGGCAAGCCTGAGTTCTGGCGGCAGAGTTGGTTCTACGAATACTTCGCAGAAAATCAGAAGAACACCCGCATCCCGGACATCACCGCAGTGCGCACCACGGACGCCAAGTTGATCCGGTATCGCGGTCATCGGGATTGGAATGAACTCTTCGACCTCAAGACGGACCCCTACGAAATGCACAATCTCTACCACGATCCGGCTCACGCTACCTTGCGGGAAAAGTTGCAAGCGGAGCACGACCGGCTGGCGAAAGCGGTTGGCTACCGCGTGCCCGCCTTTGTGGACCGCCCGCCCAATTGGGGCAAGCCAGGGAGTCTGGCGGGAGATCTGAACCATCCATGAAGGCCAAATCGCTGGATCCCCTGCGTTCCTGATGCTGTTCCCTGCAGCGGGGGGCGCGCTTTGCTGCTAAAAAGCGAGCACAAATTGATGCGGCCCGAAAAGCCGCTCCCCCATTTGGGGGAATAGCCGCAATGAGGTGGCTTCGTGTACGTTAAATTTCGGCAGGAAAGAATTCCAAAAAACCCCCATTGAGTCTGCTCACTGATTTCACAAAAAGATGTCACCATGTTGCAATGGAACAAATGACTACACCTCCAATTAATGGGCAGAAAGATTCAGTCCCTCCACAGGCTAGATTGCCGCGTGGCAGAATTGTCCTCAAGGTATGCGGCGCGATTCTCGCACTGGCAATGCTGTGCGCCCTCATCGTGTTCCGGATCTATGGAGTCGATACCCACCATGCGAGCAGAAGTGGTATCTGGTGGCCGGAGCGGGGCCGGAACCTGATCCCGCCGACCGCCACCGATATCACGCTGCGGCGGGACTTGCTCGACCACTACGCCAGCTACACGGTATCGGAGAAAGACCTCCATGCTTTCCTCGGCAAACGCTTCGCCCGCCCCGGGGAGAAGCTCGATTCTTTGAGCGAGCGATCGCCCGCGAAACCCGAAACGATTGGGAAAGCAATCGGGCTGCTTGGATTCGTGGTGACAAAGGACACCGTCGTGTATTCCTACTATGCGAGCAACGGAGGTGGTCACACTTACGTTCACGATACGAATACCGGACGGACTTATCAGCACTCCGCTTACTGGTAGTATTTCAATCATGCTACATAAACTGACCAGTTGTTTGATCGTTGTGACAAGCGTGGCGCTAAATCCAGCCCTAGCTGCCACAAAACATTCGGCCGCGTCGCAGTTCATGTCGTACGAAGGTCGCGTAATGTGCGGCTATCAGGGCTGGTTTCGGGCCAAGGGCGATCCCTCGGGCAACGGCTGGGTTCACTATACTCGGGATCCGCAGTTCAAAAATCCGACCGTGGATTTCTGGCCGGATGTTTCTGAATACGCCAAAACCTACGCCACCCCTTACAAGTTCGCCAATGGCTCAACCGCCCGCGTGTTCAGCTCCTACGACCAGAGCACGGTGGATCTGCATTTCCAATGGATGCGTGAATACGGCATTGACGGCGCATTCATGCAGCGATTCTTCGACGTAACCCGCGACCCGAAAAGCCGCCGCGAAGGACGGGTGATTCTGGAACATGCGCTCAAGGCATCGCAAAAGTCCGGGCGGGCGATTGCGGTGATGTATGACCTCTCAGGACTAAAAGCCGCTGGCGAGGACTGCTCATCCGTCATCCGAGATTGGAAGGAGTTGGTGGACCAGCTCAAGATCACCTCGCAGGGGACGAATCAGACTTACCTCTATCATCGCGGCAAACCGCTCGTGGTCATTTGGGGATTAGGCTTCCCCGACCGGCCCTACAACATTCGCAACATCGGCATGGAGCAGCTGATTGATTTTCTCAAGCATGATCCGCAATACGGCGGGTGCAGCGTGATGCTGGGAGTTCCTACCTATTTCCGGGAATTATCGAGCGACACGCTATCCGATCCGTATCTGCATCAAATTATGGCCAAAGCGGACGTCATCATGCCGTGGATGGTGGGGCGTTTTTCTTCGCTCAAACCCGGTGACTTAGATCGTTATGCGGAGCGTGTTGCCGGCGACCTCGCGTGGTGCGCAGAACGGAAGCTGGATTATGCGGCCTGCGTTTTTCCCGGCTTTAGTTGGCACAATCTCGCCAAGACCCGAACGGATTTGAGCAACGGAGCTTTGAATTCCAATCCGCGGCAAAAAGGTCGCTTCTATTGGGACATGATCAGCCAGGCGATCGCCGCGAAGAGCAAGATGCTTTACGTCGCCATGTTCGATGAGATGGACGAAGGCACGGCCATTTTCAAGTGCGCCAATGAACTCCCGGTCAATACCGGCGCGGCAAAATTCTTGAGCTACGAAGGCGTGTCCAGCGATCACTACCTCTGGTTGACAGGCCAGGCCGGGCGCTTGCTGCGCGGCGAAATTGCGCCCGATGCCAAAATGTATTTGCAGACTGACCGTAAAACCCTCAAAACCGTCCGCCGATGAATTATCTCCGCCTTTCCCTCCTCGTAATGCTCCTCGGGCCGTTGACCTTGCGCGCCGCTGAACCGGTGGATTGGGTTGACCCCACTATCGGCGGCGTGGGCCTGCTGCTCGAACCCACGCGGCCGACCGTGCATCTGCCCAACAGCCTGGTGCGCGTTTATCCCGTGCGGAAAGACCAGTTAGACGACCAGCTAAAATCGTTCCCGCTCACGATCATTTCGCATCGGCTGGGGGAATTGTTCGCCATCATGCCCGGCGCAACGGCCGCGCCCGCCGCGTGGGATCAGGAAGTCACCACGCCTTACTATTACTCGACGCGGTTTGATGAATCGCTCATCCGCACCGAGTTCACGCCGGCGGAGCGGAGCGGTTATTTCCGGTTCGCGTTCCCAGATGGCAAGGCTTCCGTGCATCTGGCCAACGTGCATCCCGGCGAACTGACGGCGCAAAGCGACCGGGCCGTGAGCGGCGAGGAACGCTTCAAGGACATGAAGGCGTATTTCTACGGCGAGTTCAGCGTGCCGGTGAAATGCACGGTAAGCGGTGGCGAGAAGAAACGCCTCGTCGTCCAGGCCGGCACAACTTCACTGGAATTCCGCTACGGCATTTCGTTCATCAGCGTCGAGCAGGCCAAGGCGAATTTGAAAAAAGAAATTCCGGCGTGGGGCTTCGAAAAGATCAAGTCCGCCGCGAAAGACCGTTGGAACAAAGTCCTGGGTCAGATCAAAGTCGAAGGCGGCACGGACGCGCAACGCCGCGTGTTCTACACGTCGCTCTATCGTTGTTACGAGCGCATGGTCAACATCACGGAGGACGGCCGCTACTACAGCGCGTTTGATCACAAGATTCACACGGACGCCCGCCCGTTCTATGTGGACAACTGGATCTGGGACACCTTCCGTGCGCTCGAGCCGCTGCATCTCTTGCTCAACCCCGCGATGGAAGCCGACCAGCTGCAATCCTATGTCCGCATGTATGAGCAAGGCGGCTGGATGCCGTCCTTCGCCGTGCTTTGGGGCGATTACGCCTGCATGAACGGCAATCACGCGGCGGGCTGGTTCGCGGACGCGTGGTTCAAGGGCGTGCGCGATTTCGATGTAGAGAAAGCCTACGCCGGCCTGCGCAAAAACTCCCTCGAAGCCACGCTGCTCCCCTGGCGCAACGGCCCGAAGTGCGCGCTGGATGATTTCTACGCCGAACACGGCTATTTTCCTTCGCGCTGGCCTGATGAAAAGGAGACCGAACCGCTGGTTCACCATTTCGAAA
>JAFMIX010000118.1 GCA_017853785.1 Verrucomicrobiales bacterium | reverse complement strand
CGACGAGGCGGAACGGCAGGTTGGTGTAACCCGCCAGCGGCGAGAGGAACAGGTTGGACGCGAGTTGGAGCGAACCGAGGCGCACGGTGGAAGGATAATCGAATCACAGCTGCGGCGCGAAGGAAAACAAAGTTCCGCTTGTTTCTTCGGGTTGATTTATGGTTGAGTATTCGTATTTGGTAGGAATTGGAAACTTAGTGCGGCGGGTGACCTGCACGATGGCTTACAAGTTTACTCATGGACCAAAAAATATATCGGCAAAAAATCCCTGCCGCCTTTACTCTGATTGAGCTTTTAGTTGTCATTGTCATCATTGCCATTCTTGCTGGCCTATTGCTGCCTGCTCTTTCGAGAGCCAAACAAAAAGCTCAGGCCATCGCCTGCATGAACAATCTGCGACAGTTGAACATTGCGTGGATTCTTTATGCCGACGACAACGAAGACCTCGTCACCCCCAATCCACCCTACTCTCCACCGGGTAGTTGGGTGCTTGGCTCCCAGGACTGGAGTGGGGGTAACACAGAGAACACCAATCGGAATCTGATATCGCAAGGGGTTTTATTTCCTTACGCCAAAAACACCGCTGTCTATCATTGTCCTGCGGACAGCAGTGCTATTCCTGCCTTGGGGAGTCGGGTGAGGAGTGTTGCGCAAAATGCTTTTGTTGGTTCGACGGCGTTTCCCGGCAGTGGCTACAAAAATTTCCTACGGATGCAGGACTTCGGGACGCCTTCGCTGATCTTCACATTTTTGGAAGAACATCCCGACAGCATCAACGACGGATGGTTTCTTCCCGTGACTTCTCCTGGAGTGACAAGCCAATGGCTCGATCTTCCTGCCTCATATCACAACGCTGTCTGCAATTTCGCCTTCGCGGACGGGCATGTTGAGATGCATAAGTGGAGAGATGCCAGCACGATGAAGCCCATAACGAAGCAGTATCGTCAGGGGTTACCCTTTTCTCCTGCTAATCCGGCCGGGGATCTTAACTGGCTTTTGCAACGCCTGTCCCCCTACTAACAAGAGTAAAATCTTCGTGTCCATTCGTGTCCATTCGTGGTTTAATGCCGCTGTTCATGAACGACTGGAACATTCAATCCCGCGCCCACGCCTGCGAGTCTTGTGCGCAAGCCTTCGCCGACAAGCAGCCCTATCACACGGTACTCTTCGACGAGCGCTCCGAGCTGCGCCGCACCGACATCTGCGAGCCGTGCTGGCAGAAAACCTTCAGCGCCACCGCGCCGCAGCAGAAAAATTTCATCTCCCACTGGCAGGGCGTCTATCTCGCGCCGCCCCCCGCGCCGGTGGAGGCGATTCAAAAAGACACCGCGGAAACTCTTCTCCGCAAGCTCATCGAGTTGAACGACCCCAAGCACATCCCTGCCGGCTACATCCTCGCCGTGATGCTCGAACGCAAGCGCATCCTCAAGGTCAAGGAACAGCTTCAGCGCGAGGGCCAGCGTGTGTTCGTCTACGAACAGCCCAAGACCGGCGATATTTTCACGATTGCGGATCCCGCGCTGCGCCTCGACCAGCTCGAGCAAGTCCAGCACGACGTCGCCGCGTTGCTCGAACATGGATTTAATCCGCCAGCACCCGGCGGCACCGAAGCCGCTTCTGCGCCAACGGAAATTGCACCGGCTGCGGAAGCTCCCGCCGAGGCTGCCGCGCCCGTTGCCCAAACTTGAACCTCGCTTTCTGTGGCTGACCTCGCCGCGCTCCAACATCGCCTTGGCTATCAGTTTGCCGACGCCGCACTGATGCGCCTCGCGCTCACACATCCGTCCGTCGCACACGAGCAGGTCGCCACCGCCGCGACGAACCAGCGGCTGGAATTTCTCGGCGATGCCGTTCTGCAACTCACGCTCACGCACGAACTTTACCGTCGGTTTCCAGAATTCGGCGAAGGCCCGCTCACCAAAGCTCGCGCCAAACTCGTGAACGCCCGTTCGCTCGCCGTGCAGGCGCGTGCCCTTGGCCTCGGCGAACATCTGCTCCTCGGTCGCGGCGAGGAAAAATCCGGCGGCCGCGATCGCGCATCCAGCCTGGCCGATGCGTATGAGGCCTTGCTCGGCGCGATGTTTCTCGACGGCGGACTGGATGCAGCGCGGGAAGTTATTCTCCGGGAATTCCGCCAGATTCTCAGCGAACTCACCGTCGAACCAACGATTAACAATCCCAAGGGCGAATTGCAGGAGTTGCTTCAGGCCGATTCCGCCGAAGCGCCGCGCTACGAAGTCACGGACGCCACCGGGCCGGACCACCAGCGCGAGTTTGAATGCCGCGTCCACCACGCCGGCGTGGAACTCGCGCGCGGCCGCGGCTCCAGCAAGAAACTTGCGGAAAGCGCCGCCGCCCTCGCCGCGCTCCAGGCCCGCCGCCATTCCAACAAAATCGAATCATGAAGTCTCTCTTCCAGCTGCACCGCAAAGCCCTCATCGGCGTCGTCCACCTCAAGCCCTTGCCCGGCGCGCCGCTCTGCCGCACGAGTATCACCGAGACCATCAAGCTCGCCGTCGCCGACGCGCTCGCCTACGAACGCGGCGGGGCGCACGCCATCTTCATCGAGAACTTCGGCGACGTGCCGTTCACCAAGAACGCCGTCGCGCCCGAGACCATCGCCGCCATGACCGCCGCCGGCTGCGCTGTGCGCGCCGCCGTGAAATTGCCCCTCGGCTTCAACGTCCTCCGCAATGACGCCCGCGCCGCACTCGCGCTCTGCGCCGCGTGCGGTGGCGACTTCATCCGCGTGAACGTCCACACCGGCGCGATGCTCACCGATCAGGGGCTCATCGAAGGCGACGCCTATGGCACGCTCCGCACCCGGGCGCACGTTGCGCCGCACGCGCAGATTTTCGCCGACGTCCACGTCAAGCACGCCGTGCCGCTCGGCGATTGGTCGCTTGAAAACGCCGCTGCCGACACCGTTGAGCGCGGCCTCGCCGACGCGCTCATCGTCTCCGGCACCGGCACCGGCAAAGCCGCCGACCTCGCCGACGTGGAACGCGTGCGCAATGCTTGCCCGGAATCCAAAATCCTCCTCGGCAGCGGCGTGACGCTTGCCAACGTGAAAGACTATCTCCGCCGCGCCGACGGCGTCATCGTCGGTTCGTCGTTGAAGCGCAACGGCGTGCTCGCGAATCCCGTTGACCCGAAGCGCGTCGCCGAGTTGGTCAAAGCGGTGCAGGCTTGCTAATCGAAGTCCGAGCAGCTCATGAAGTAGTTACAGCGCGGGCAGCGGAGTTTGCACTTCTCATTGTGCAACTCGTGCCCGCAGCGCGGGCACCAACGCCAGTATTCTCCGGTCGCGCAGGCTTCGGGCTGCGGCTGCGGTTCGGGTTGAGAATTGGTTTCCGCCACGCCGGAACTTTATCGCACCGCGCCCGGCTGACAAGTATGCTGTGACCCGGAATGAAAACCGCCCTGTCCGCACTCGCCCGCCGCACCGCCGAACCGCCCATCTCGTGGCTCATGGCTACCAAGCTCGCGCACCCCAAGCTCATCTCGCTCGCCGCCGGCTTCACGGACAATCCCTCGCTGCCTGTCCGCGAAACGCGCGATTCGATCAACGACCTGCTGCGCTCGCCCGTGACCGGCCAAGCCACGCTGCAATACGGCACCACCGCCGGCGAACTGAAGTTGCGCGAATGGACAGCGGCGCACCTTCAGAAGCTCGACGGCATTTCCGCGCCGAAAATTTATTCCGCCGACCGCGTGCTCATCACTCACGGCTCGCAGCAGATGCTCTACATGACCACCGAAGCGCTGTGCGACGCCGGCGACATCGTCATCGTGGAAGACCCCACCTACTTCGTCTATCTCGGCATCGTGCAGAGCCATGGCCTCTGCGCGCGCGGCGTGCGGATGACGGCGGACGGCCTCGACCTCGCGCACCTTGAACAGGTTTTGGAATCGCTCAAGCGCCGCGGCGAACTGCCCCGGCTGAAGCTGCTTTACCTCGTCACCTATTATCAAAACCCCACCGGGATCACTACCAGCTACGCGAAAAAAGTCGCCGCGCTGAAGCTGCTGAAGAAATACGAGCGCGCCGCCGGCCACCCGATTTACCTGCTCGAAGACGCAGCGTATCGCGAATTGAATTTTGGCAATGTAGCCGCGGTCTATGACCGCCGGGGCGGGGAGCAGGAGGTGCGGCGGTCGCAGACCGCCGCTACAGGGGAGAAGACCGCGCTTGCGGCGCGCGGCTTTGCCGACCGCGTCATCTACGCCGGCACTTACAGCAAGCCGTTCGCCACCGGTCTGCGCGTGGGTTTCGGCATCCTGCCCGAGCCGGTCCTGACCGCCGTCACGCGCATCAAGGGCAACCACGATTTCGGCACGGCGAACCTCCTGCAACAGACGCTGCTCCGCGCCATCACCACGGGACGCTACGAGAAGCACCTCGGCAAATTGCGGCAATGCTACGCCGCCAAGGCCGCCGGGATGCGCGCCGCGTTGCAGAAAAATTTTCCGCCACAGGTGCAATGGGCGGAGGCGACGGGCGGACTCTATTTCTGGGCGCGCCTGCCACGCGGCGTGAAGACCGGTGTGAAGTCAAAAGTGTTCAAAGCCGCGCTCGCCGCCGAGGTCTTGTATGTTCCGGGCGTGATGTGCTATGCGGACGATGCCGCACGCCGCAAGCCGGACCACGAAATGCGCCTGAGCTACGGCAACGCCAGCGAAGCGGACATCGGCGAAGGCATCAAGCGGCTGGGCAAAGTGCTGAAGAAATTCGTCTGAAGCCGGAGCGCAGAAGTTGGGAAGAAAGCTGCAGAGCTGCGCAGCGTATCCACTAATTAGGCTGGAAAATCACGGGCTATTCTTTCTCTGAGCTTCACTCTTTCGTGCGCGCCGCACTGCCGCAATTAAAAAGGTAACCAAGCCAACGATAAACAGGCAAAGCCCGAGGAATCCAAATAGGGGCATCGTAAACATGACATAAGATCCTTTTTTGACCTCGAAAATCCAATCAAGGACCAATCCACTCCAAGAGAGGATGAAACCACCAAAAAGCCCCAAAATCATCCAACCCACCCCGACTTTCCACCAAGTCGTGCGCGACCACAGTATTTCCTCTGTAGTTAGGTTTTTCATACGGATTTTCTTCTGCCACTGTGAATCAGCCCGGCGGCCAGTTCATCTTACGCCCGCCGAGGATGTGGAGGTGCAGGTGCGGCACGGCTTCGCCGGCGTCCGCGCCGTTGTTGAACACGAGCCGATAGCCGCTCTGCTTGAGGCCGAGTTTCTCGGCGACTTCGGCGGCTTTGAGCAGCAGGTGGCCGAGAACTTTGTGGTCGTCCGTCGTGGCTTCGGCGATGCGCGGGATGGGTTTCTTCGGGACGATGAGGACATGCACGGGGGCTTGCGGGGCGATGTCGCGGAAGGCGAGCACGAGGTCGTCTTCATAGACGATCTGCGCCGGAATCTCCCGCGCGGCGATTTTCTCGAACAAGGTTTTGCTCATATTTTTTCAGCCACGGATCGAACACGGATGAAACACGGATTCAGAAAATTATTTCCGGGTTCAATCCGTGTTTCATCCGTGGCTAACAATCACACCGCGCTTTGGCCGCCGCCGTCGTGGCCTTGGCCGTCGAGGTCGATGAGGATTTCGCGCGGCTCGGCGCCTTTGCTCTCGCCGACGATGCCCCGGTTCTCGAGTTCGTCCATGATGCGTGCGGCGCGGCCGTAGCCGAGCTTGAGGCGACGTTGCAGCAGCGAGACGCTCGCCTTCTGCTCGCTGCGGATGACTTCGATGCAGTCCTGGATGATGTCCTCGTCCTCATCAATGCCGCTCTCGCTCGCCATGCTGGTGGGCTTGGAAAGTTGCTTGTGGATCTCCATTTCGTAACTGGGCTTGCCTTGCGCGGCGATGAAGTCCACGCAGCTCTGGATTTCCTGGTCGGTGATGAGCGCGCCTTGTACACGGATCAATTTTGCCGAGCCGGGCGGCAGGTAGAGCATGTCACCCTTGCCGAGCAATTTGTCCGCGCCTTTGTTGTCGAGAATGGTGCGCGAGTCCACGGCGGCGGCGACTTGGAACGCGATACGCGCGGGAATGTTGGACTTGATGACGCCGGTGATGACGTCCACGGACGGGCGTTGCGTGGCGACGATGCAATGGATGCCGGCGGCGCGCGCCATCTGCGTAATGCGCGCGATGGCCATCTCGACATCGGCAGGCGCGACGAGCATGAGATCGGCCAGCTCGTCGATGATGACGACGATGTAGGAAAGTTTTTCGGGGATGACGATGTCCTCGTCGCGCGGCACAACGATCTGCTCGTCCACTTCCACGGCGAAACCGTCTGCGCCGGGCTCGACTTTTTCACGACGGGCCATGAGCGGGAGCTCGGGTTCGGCGGCGGGGATGGGCTTGTTCTTCGGGCGTTCGTTGAACGACTTGATGTTGCGGACGCCGACGCGGGCGAAGATCTGGTAGCGTTTTTCCATCTCGTTGACGACCCAGCGCAGGGCGAGGATGACTTTCTTGGGATCGTTGACGACGGGCACGACGAGGTGTGGGAGGACGTTGTATTGCTGGAGCTCGACGACTTTGGGGTCGATCATCACGAAGCGGAGCTGGTCGGGCGAGAAGCGGTAGAGCAGTGAGGCGATGATGGAATTGATGCAGACGGATTTACCGGAGCCGGTGCTGCCGGCGATGAGCAAGTGCGGCATGTCGCCGAGGTCGGCGATGATGGGATGGCCGTAGACGTCCTTGCCGAGCGCAAGCGGGATGCGGGCTTTGGTGGTGCGCCACTCGTCGGACTCGAAGAGGTCGCGCATGATGACCTTGGTCTTAACTTTGTTGGGCACTTCCACACCGACGGTGTTCTTGCCGGGCACGGGCGCGAGGATGTTGATGCGTTCGGCTTTGAGCGCGGCGGCGATGTTGTTGGAGAGTGCGGTGATTTTTTCGAGCTTCACGC
>JAFMIX010000117.1 GCA_017853785.1 Verrucomicrobiales bacterium | reverse complement strand
ACCTCACATTCGCGGAAAACGATACCTATCTCGCGCAAGCCGAAGCCGGCGCCGCCAGCGCCATCCTCGTCCACACCAACATCACCACGTCCAAGAAGGTTCTCATTCGCGTCGCCAACCCCCGCGTCGCCTTCGCCAAGGTGCTGCCGCTATTTTTCCCGGAACCTACTTTCGCCCCCGGCATCCATCCCACCGCCGTCATCGCCCCGAGCGCCCGCATCGACGCCACGGCGCATGTCGGGCCGCATTGCGTGTTGGGCGAACGCGTCGCCATCGGCGCCCGCGCCGTCTTGCGCGGCGGCAACCACATCGGAGCCGACTCCGCCATCGGTGCGGACTCGCAATTGTTCCCGCAAGTCACGGTCTATCCCCGATCGCAGATCGGCAGCCGCGTGCGCATCCACGCCGGAAGCGTGATCGGCGCGGATGGATTCGGTTACGTTTTCGCCGCCGGCGCGCACCTCAAAGTCCCGCAGATTGGCAACGTCATCATCGGCGACGACGTGGAGATCGGCGCGAATGTGACGATCGATCGCGGCGCCTTGGGCGCCACCATCATCGGGCGCGGCACGAAGATCGACAACCTGGTGCAGATCGCCCACAACGACGTCATCGGCGAACATTGCATCATCGTGGCGCAGGCCGGCATCGCCGGCAGCACGAAACTTGGCAACTATGTCATCCTCGGCGGCCAGGCCGGGCTGGCCGGACACCTCCAGATCGGCGACCAAGCCGTCGTCGCCGCGCAATCTGGCGTCATGCGCGACGTGCCCGCCGGCGAAAAATTGTGGGGCACGCCCGCACAGCCGGACAAGGAGACGAAGCGCCAACTCATCGCGCTGCAACGCCTGCCCGAACTGCTCCGCCGGGTCGCCACGCTGGAAAAAAATTCCGGCAGCAAGCCGGAATAAGGTCGCCGCCGGCAGCGCCTGCCTCGACTTCCCCACCGCTTCTGTTAAGTTGTTTGCGTGAGTTTTGTCGCCACATTCAATGCGTTGCCCTTGGCGGCGCTGCTGGAGCGTTCCCGGACCACCGGCCTCCGAGCCGCACGCGAAAGCCTGACCCGGGAGCAGCTCTCCCTCGCCGATTTCGCCCAACTCATCTCGCCCGCCGCCGGCGAGTTGCTCGAGCACATGGGGCGCCGTTCGCAGGCGCTCACGCAGCAGCGTTTCGGCAAGGTCATCCGCCTCTTCGCGCCGCTCTACGTCTCCAACGAGTGCATCAACAACTGCAAATACTGCGGCTTCTCGCGCGACAACGCCATTCTGCGCGTCACCCTCTCCGTGGATGAAGTCCGCCGCGAAGCCCGCGCCTTGGCCGAACAGGGCTTCCGCAATATCCTGCTCGTCGCCGGCGAACATCCCAAGTTCGTCTCCAACGGCTACCTCGCCGAATGCATCACCGCGCTGCACGAGGAAATCCCCAGCGTCTCGCTCGAAGTCGGGCCGATGGAGACAGAGGAATACCGTCCGCTCGTCGCCGCCGGCGCGGATGGACTCGTCGTGTATCAGGAAACCTACGATCGCGCGGGCTACACCGACCTCCACACCGCCGGGCCGAAAACAAATTTCGATTGGCGGCTCGAAACGCCCGAGCGCGGGTACGCGGCGGGCTTCCGCCGCATCGGCATCGGCGCGCTCTACGGATTGGCGGATTGGCGGCTCGAGGCTTTGAGCGTGGCAGCGCACGCGGAATACCTGCTGCGCCACTGCTGGAAAACTTCGCTCACCATCTCGCTGCCGCGGATGCGGCCCTGCGCGGGCGAGTTCCAGCCGCTCACGCACATGACCGACCGCGAGCTGGTGCAGCTCGTCTGCGCGTTCCGGCTGATGTTCCCGGATGTCGGCCTCGTACTCTCCACGCGCGAGCCGGCGAAGCTACGCGACGGACTTTTCCCGCTGGGCATCACGCTCATCAGCGCGGGCAGCCACACCGAACCGGGCGGCTACACCGGCGCAGGCAAGGAGAACATCCACCAGACCGTGCGCGGTCGCATCGTGGATTCCAGCGCGAGCGAATGGGCCAAACCTGTGGCCGGCCACGCCACAAACGCCACCGGCCAGTTCAACATCGCCGACGAACGCTCCGCCGAGGAAGTCGCCGCCCACCTCCGCAAACTGGGCTACGAACCGGTGTGGAAGGATTGGGACGCGGCGCTGACTACTTGAGGATTGTTTGAGCAGCCAACCGCCAAGGTTGTCAGATTTTCATGCCGTCAAAATCAAAACTCTTCACCCGCCGGAAATTTCTGGGAGCGTTGGGGCTGGCGACCGCTGGCGGCGCTTACGCCCGCTGGGGCGAGCCGGGCTGGCTGCAAGTCGGCCGGCATGAAGTCAAACTTTCCAAGTCCCACCCACAGACGCCGCTGAAGCTGCTCCACCTGTCCGACTTCCACGCCTCGCCCGTGGTGAGCCTCGACCTGATCCGGCAGGCCATCGAACTGGGCCTGAGCCTGAACCCCGACCTGATCTGCCTGACGGGCGATTTCATCACGCACAAGTTCGACCAGTTCCCGGAATACGCCCGGGTGTTGTCGCCACTGGCGCAGGCCGCGCCGACATTCGCCTGCCTCGGCAATCACGACGGCGGGATGTGGGCGGGGCGACATCGGGGTTATCCCGAAACAACCCCCGTGAGCGAGTTGCTCCGGACCAGTGGCGTGGAGCTGCTGCACAACGCCGCCAAGAGGATGCGCGTGCAGGATTGGGATCTGACGCTCGTGGGGCTGGGCGATATTTGGGCCAAGGACATCCAGCCGTTGCTTGCCTTTCCCCGCGCCAACGGAGCCGGTCAAACGACCACCGTGGTGTTGTCGCACAATCCCGACAGCAAAGAGCCGCTGGCAGAGTTCGCGTGGGACTTGATGCTGTGCGGCCACACGCACGGCGGCCAACTTAAACTGCCATTGCTCGGCACGCCGTTCGCTCCGGTGCGGGACCATCGCTTCGTGGAGGGACTAAACCCCTGGGCCGGCCGGTGGATTCACACCACACGGGGCGTCGGCAACCTGCATGGCCTCCGCTTGAATTGCCCGCCGGAAGTCAGCCTGATCACGCTGGTGTGACCCTGGCATCAAGTTGTCCGCGCCGGCAAGGCGCGCCCGCCGAAGTGCCGCCACCCGCTGCCCGCCGGCAACCACACCAACCAGTCGTTCCGGTCAGCCATGATTTTTTCGATCTCCGGCTCCGCAAGCACCATGCACGCCGTCGAGAGGGCGTCCGAGACGGCGGCAGTCGGTGCGAGTGCCCAGGTGGAGTTGCGTTGCGCCGCAGGCGCACCGGTGCGCGGGTCGAGGATATGCCGCCCCTGCACCGCAATGCCCGAGCCGCTCATCGAACCGTGCGTCAGCGCAAAACGCGGCTCGGTGTGGGCGGTGCCCAGACCGACCGACCACCCGGGCGTGCCGGGCGGGGGGCCGCCGGCGAGGATGCTACTGTAGCCGGCGACGAGCAGGAAATCCGGGCACGACCACTCGCGCAGAATCTCCGCCATGCGGTCGAGGGCGAAGCCTTTGCCGATGGCGCCGAGGTCGAACTCCAACCGCCCGATGTCGCAGCGGATGGAAAATTTTCCCGGCAGGAGGGACCAGCGCGGCGGACCGGCTTGCGTGCGCCGCGCGGCTGCCGTGGGCGAAAACGCGCCGCCGGTGGCGGCTTCCATTTCGCGCGCGAGGGTCAGGCAGGCGAAGGCCGGTTCGGTGACGCGCAACATTTCGCCGGGCCGGAGTTCGGCGAGCGCGGCGATGTCGCTGTTGGGGCGGAAGCGGCTGAGGTAATTTTCCAAGCGGTCAGTTTCCAGAAACGCGGCGTGCGCCGCTTGAGCAGCATATCCGGCATCATCCGTGGCGAGGCGCACCTGAAATTCCGTGGCCATCGCGTGATGTTTGAAAACATGGATCATGGCTGGAAATCCGGCGGCAGCCAGACGACCAGCAACACGCCGGGGCGCACGCCGTAGAGGTCCGGCCGCCAGCCTGGCAGCTTGGGCTGCAGTTGCTCCGCCGCATCCGGGAGAGTGATGTAATAATCCGCTTGGCCCGGGTCCTGACCCGGTTGCCAATAGCCGACGCGCGGGCAATGCCGCAGATACCACGGCAACGGCCACGCATCCGCGCCAATCACGGCGATATGGGCATCCTGACGCGGCGGGGCGGAGAAAAATTCCTGCAAGCGCAGCAAGTCTTCGCCCGGTTGCGAGTAGGCGTAGGGATTTTTTTCCGAGTCCAGCTTGCAAAAAACCCACTGGCGCGTGTCGTATCCGGTAGCCAGCAAAACAGAAGCGGCACCGAGCACCAAACCCGCCCGCACCGCCACAAACCGGGCGGACCGCCACAGTGCGGCCGCGCCGACCGCCGCCAGCACCGACCACGGCAGCCAGAGGTTCAGCGCCAACCACGGGGTCTTGTAGGGAATCGCGCTGTAGATGACCCCGATAGCGAGCGCATAAACCAAACACAGCCGCAGCGCGAGCGGATGCCGCGGCGGGCGCCGGAATGTCCGCCAACCATCCACCGCCACGCTGGCCGCACCAAATAATGTCAGCACGAGAAACGCGCGGCCAGACCAGCCGTGGCCGATGAGTTGAAGGTAATACGCTGCCGGTTTTTCGTGCCCCTGACCGGCGGCACGGTTCAACGTGTGCGGCCCGGCGCGGAAAAGGTCGGCCAACGCTTGCCAGTTTTGGCCGCCCCAACTGAACAGCAGCGCCACCGCCACCAGAAAAAATCCAAGCGCGAGCGCGACCGCTTTCCAACGGATGAAAACTGGGGCTGGATTTCCGGAGTGTTCATTTCGCAACCAGCGCCTTTCAAACCACCACCACGCCACCGCCGCCGCCGCCCCGGCGAAACTCAGCACGGCGGTTTCCTTGCCTGCGAGCAACAACGCGGCAGTCAGGCCGGTCAGCGCGGCGCCCGCCAGCGAAGCAGTGTTCAGCCAGCGCCACCCCCCGAGCAGAAATCCAAACGTGGTGGCGCTGAACAGGGTTTCGTGGATGAAATAGCGGGAGTAAAACACCGGCAGCGCGGCCACCGCCCACAGCAATGCCGCGATGAGCGCAGCGGCCAACCCGGTTTCCGGGACGATCAGGGCGAACAGCAGGACTGTCAGCGCACCGACCAGCACCGGGCCGAGGCGCAAGGTGGTTTCATCGAGCGTGGGAAGGTCTTTCGCTCCTGCCAACCACGCCAGCGGCACCGCCAGGGCGTAAAGCGCGGGGCCGTGGCGATCCACGTTATCGTAGTGGTAGGCCTCGCCGGCGAGGAGTTGGCCGGTGATGTAGGCGTTCACAGCCTCATCGGTATGCATGGGGCGCTGGGCGAGTTGCGGCAGACGCACCAGCAGCGCCAGCGCGGCGAGCGCGAAGAACAGCAACCAGCGAAGTTTTTGGGACGACGGTGTCGTAATCGGAATCCTTTTGGTGAACGCTGCCGCAATGTAACCGGAACCAAGTCTCACGCCAAGACTGCGAAGGGCGCAAAGATATTATTAACCCAAACGGCGTTGCGTCCGTTACGCCTTTGGCGGGAGGCGGAACAGGTGAAGGATGCCGCCATTCTGCGGCGGGCCCAAACCAGACCGATCAGCCCGGACTCTGAAATAGAAAAAGGGAGCGCGCCCGAAGCGGACGCGCTCCCTAACTTCAGAAGCCGGAGTTCAGGCAGCGGGTTTGCCGAACACTTCCACTTCGGTGTAGTGGTTGAGCTTGTTGGTGGTGTTGCCCGCGCTGTAGAGGCGGACGTAACGGCCTTTCACGCCTTTGGCATCAATGAGTTTGCCCTGGTAACTTTCGATGTAGGGGTTGTCCTTGCCCGCGCCGAAGCCGTGGGTGTTGGAATAGTCGTTGTTGAAGACGGTGGTGACGTCTTTCTTGAACTCCGGGTCGTTGGAGACCTGCACCACGACGCCGAGGTAGGCACGGGCTTGGGAATGAAAATGCCAGACCAACACGGCGAAAATCTCGGACTCTTTTTCGAGATCAATCTGCGCCCATTGCTTGCCCGGCCCGAGTTCCACCCAGGAACCTTCGTCACCGGCCTTGTCGCCATCCGTGATCAAGTCCAGCGTGCCCATGACGGGCTCATTGTCGCTGGCGCTGACTTTCTTGCCTTTGGCAAGATTGACGGCACCAGCGGGGACGAGGAAGTCCGCGCGCTTGCCGCTGGGGGCGGGGTCGAGGTTGGGGATGCCTTTGATGGGCACGGGCGTGCCGACAAAGAGCGGGGTCGGCAGTTCGGTCTTCAGGGCGACCTTGTCCTCGGCCACGGCGGCGGTGAGGGTGAGGAGCAGGGCGGCGGCGATGGTGAGTTTTTGCTTCATAATAAAATAGAGTTTCAGGCTTCGGTTTCGGCGGGGGTGATTTCGATTTTCTTTCCGGTGGCGATGGATTCGTTGGCTTTGTGGATGACGTATTCGCTGGCGAAGGCTTCGTCGCCAGGGCAGTTCAGCCTGGCAGTGCCGCGGATGGCATTGAAAAAGTTCTCGAGGTGCGGCTGGTGGATTTTCTTGTTGAAGGACACGGGAATCTCGAACTGGAGGAGCGGTTCGGTCTCGCGCACGTCCACCTTGTCTGCGTCGCCGGCGGGCTTGGCGACTGCGGTGGTGCGGAGGTAATTTTTCGCCACCAGTTCGTCCCAGGATTTGGCACGGTCTTCGCGGTAGATTTTTGTGAGGCTGGGGTTCTCGGACATCTTGATGGTGCCTTCATCGCCCATGAAGTTCTCGAAGTAGCCGCCGCCGGAACTGGTGGTGGTCTGAACCTGGTAAAAGGCCCGCGCCACGCGTTCTTCGAGCGGATATTCGTAGATGACCATGGCGTTGTCGCACCACTCGTGGTTCTTGTAGTAATCCACGCCGCCGCTGGCCATGACCGAACAGGGCAACCGGCCGAACCACCAGTTGAAGATGTCTATCTGGTGGGCGCCGAGGT
>JAFMIX010000116.1 GCA_017853785.1 Verrucomicrobiales bacterium | reverse complement strand
CTTGAGCGAGGCGATGAGCAAGACCTTTGACGGCGAGCATCCCTGCGAACTGTGCCATAAAATCACCGCCGGTAAGCAATCCGAAAAGAAAACCGAGTTCACCGCCCCGCTCCAGAAGTTCGAGTATGTGAACGATGCCGCGCAATTCATCTTCGCCGCGCCAACCAACTTCACTTGGCTCGCCGACCTCGTTGAACTTCCCGAATTCCTGACTGCCGCGCCGCTGCTGCCGCCGCCTCGCGGTGGCGCAGTTTAGCCCTCACCCGTCGGTCGGTTGCTCGCGCCCTGTCGGCGCGGGCTGATAGCATTTCTTTTTAACCTGGATCACCGCGGTCGCGGTGGGTCCGCAACTTTTTGAGAATTGTCATGCAGAAAAATATTTATCGCAGTCTGTTGGTTTTGACCGGAGCCGGTTGTTTTGTCCCGGCGCTGTTCGCCGCCACGCTCACGCAGGTGCCCATGCAGGGCGGCATGGTGATGCCCATGATCGCGTATCACGCCGAGCACGGGCATTTGCACATCATGATGGACACGAACATCCCCGCGCTGACGCCATTACTGGCGAGCAATCCCGCCGACAACTTTGATCCGGCGGATCCGTGGTTTGATGCGCTGGATCCCGCCCGGGAGGGGCGGGCGTTCAGCCGGCGCTACGGATTCGTGATGGACGCAGTCACTGATCCGTTGCCCGCGAACACGCAGATCTGGATCCGCAAATTGTCCGGCGCGCCGGAGCTGGGGGTATATCGTTATGCCGCTACACCGGAGACGTGGCAGCCCATCTTCGGCACCGATGGCGCGACAAACGCGTTGTATTGGAACGGCATGATGTTCCATCCGTGTTTCACCGCGCCCGCAGGCACGAACAGTTATGCCGCCACGTTCCAAGCGTATCTGCTCGACACGACGACGGGATTGGAAGTCCCGGATTCCGCTTCGGGCGTGGTGACCTCCCATTGGACGAGCGTCCCGGACGGTCGCCCAACCCTCGGTCTCGGCCAGCGAATCGTGGTGTTTTATCCCGGTGACACGACCACGAACTGGTCGCTCGAAGGCGCGGATGCGCTGTCCGGCGGAACGTGGAGTTCCGTCACCAACGCGCCGGTGAGTATCGAAGGCCAGGCCGCCGTGGTGCTGGAGCCTGGCGAAGCGCGGAAATTTTTCCGCATGAAATACACGCCATGAGCCTCGGTCAGCAAAATAACCTCCCGTCTCCCGGCTCGGGTGAGCCGGGAGCACGGGGCGCCTTCACGCTCGTCGAACTGCTGGTCGTCATCGCCATCATCGCGGTGCTGGCGGGGCTGCTCTTGCCCGCGCTGGTGCGGGCGCGTGAATCCGCCCGGCGGACGCAATGCTTGAGCCAACTGCGCCAGGTTTCACTGGGCATCCGGCTCTACGCCGATGAGAACGGCGATGAGTTCCCGCGCAGCCAGCACTCGGCTTTTGCCCACGGGCAAGCCACTTGGGGCCGCGCCATCGCCCCGCAACTCGGCAGCACGGATGCGAAATGGCTGAACCTGCTGGGCGGACTTTACCATTGTCCCACCGACCAACGGTTGATGCAGTGGAGCTACGGGCTGAACGTCTATTTCGAACTCGGCCCGGCGGATGATTACGCGGAAAATCCGCAGGAGTGGCGCCGCCTCGCACAAGTTACCAAGCCCAGCGCCACAATCCTGCTGGCCGAAAACGCATCGGGCGCCGACCACATCATGGCTCACTTTTGGGAGTCACCCGCCGACACTGCTGACCTGGATGCCAAACGCCACAACCAGAAATCCAACTACGCCTTTGTGGATGGCCACAGCGAGCTGCTCCCGATCGCGCGCGTTTACGCGCCGCCGGGGGTGAATCACTGGAATCCGGCGCGGGCAAAATGATTCAGCCAGTCGCCAATGCCGTGGCGCGGTGTGGATTCTACTTGGCCAGCAGGACCTGCAATGCGTCGGCGGTGACGGCCGCAGGATGGCCTTGGTAGCGGACGATGCCCTCGCGGTCCACCAGCAGAACGCAGGGCACGCTGGAAACGCCGGCCGCTTTTGCAACCGCTGACTTCGAGTCGCGGCCATGAGGGAATTCGATTTTGGGCTTGGTCATCTGCTCGACCTGCGCGGCAGTCTCGGTGGTCACGCCGATGACGGCCAGATCATTGGTGAACTTGGCCTGCAACGCATTCAACTCGGGAATCACCCGGCGGCAGGGCTCGCTTTGGCTGTTCCAAAAGAAAACCAGCGTGGCTTTGCCTCCGCCCGGCTCGGGTTTTTCGGTGAACCATTCCGTCAGCGCCAGCGGCGGCGCCGGTTGGTCGAGCAATGATTTCGGGTCAATGGCATCGGCAAATTTGTAAGCTGCACTGGCTTCTGCCGCTGCGCTGGCCGCCTTTTGTTCTGCGATGCGATCCCAGACGCGCTGGCTGACGCTTTGCTGATAAATCCGCGTATCGGCGTCCTGCTGCCGCTCGGCGCTCTCGGCGCGCAAGGCATCGTACCGGAACCGCTCCTGTAACTCTGCGGGCAGCTCTCGCAATTTCACGTTGGCCATGCCCTCGCGGTGCCGGATGAGCAGGTCCGTGGCGCTGGCATCCAGCACGGTCACGTTGGTGTAGGTGGTTGCTCCGACCGCCAGCGTGGCAAATCGGAGTTCCGCTCGGACGGTGGCGGCGCCGAGGATCCCGGCGCAGAGCAGCAAGATGAAGCGGCACGACATAACTTGCGTATGCCGGAAGGCGCTCGGTTTGGCAAGCTTTGTCCCCGGGCTGCGCGTTTCCTGCTCCCGCTCTGCTTATTCGATTGACCCCCGCGATTTCCATTTGCACGATGCCGGCTCGACGCGCTTCAAAACTTTTAATGAAAATTCGCATCGCCGGAATCAACTTCGCTCACATGCACATGGGCGACCTGCTCCGCCTGGCCGCCGAAAATCCCCAAGCCGAAATCGTCGGCGTCTGCGACGACGCCCCCGCCCGCATGGCCAGCGCCATCAGGAATTTCAGCATCCCCGCCGACCGCGTGTTCACCGACGTGGACGCGTGCCTAGAAAAATCCAAACCAGATTTCGTCATTCTCTGCCCCGCCACCGGGCGGCACGCGGAATACGTCGAGCGCGTCGCGCCGCACAAGGTGCACATGATGGTGGAAAAACCGTTCGCTGCCTCTGTCAAGGAAGCCGACCGCATGATCGCCGCCGCCAAGAAAGCGGGCGTGATGCTCGCCATCAACTGGCCGTTGCGCTGGTTTCCCGGCCACGTCACGGCGTATCGCCTGCTCACGGAAGGCTGCATCGGCCACTTGCTGGAGGTGCATCATTACGGCGGCAATCGCGGCCCGCTCTGGCACGGCGCGGACAAGATTGTCGCCACGCCCACCGCCGCGATGAAGCGCCGGAGCTGGTTCTACAAAAAGAGCGAGGGCGGCGGTTCGTTGTTGGATTACATGGGCTACGGCACGACGATGGGCACATGGTATCACGGCGGGCGCAAACCCAGCGAAGTCACTTGCGTCACCGATTTGCCGAACGGCCTGGAGGTGGACGAACACAGCATAACCGTGGCGCGCTACGCGAGCGGGCTTTCCAAATTCGAGACGCGCTGGGGGACGTTCACCGACCCGTGGACGCACCAGCCGCAGCCGAAATGCGGCTTCGTGCTCAAAGGCACGGACGGCACCATCAGCATCTACGATTACGCCCCGACCATCCGCGTG
This sequence comes from Verrucomicrobiales bacterium, assembly GCA_017853785.1. Lineage (GTDB taxonomy): Bacteria > Verrucomicrobiota > Verrucomicrobiia > Limisphaerales > JAFMIX01 > JAFMIX01. Next base: position 3,280 of record JAFMIX010000116.1, on the reverse strand, counting down.
CAGACGCGCAAAAAGCCTGAAGGCTTCGACGTGCCGGTGGACAAACTCAAAGCGCCCGGCCAGAACCCGGTGCAATATTTCGCCGACTGCATCCGCCGCGGTCGTCCGCCGGAAGGGCCGCTCTCACCCAAAATTTCCCGCATCGGCCAGCAGATTGTGGACTCCGCCATCTTGAGCGCGAAGCTCAACCAGACCGTGAAACTCGTCGGCTGATGAAGGCGCAGCGCAATTACCCGCTCGCTGCCACCGGAGTCGCGCGGCGATTCCCCGCGCCGAAACTTAATTATCAGCCTCCCGCGCCGCGCAAGTATCGCCCCCGCATCGGCTGCGGCGGCATCACCGCCAACCACTTCGCCGCCTCCCGCGCCGCCGGTTGGGAAGTCGTCGCGCTTATCTCGGCCCCTCCGTCAAAATGGAATTCGGCTCTCTGACCGACCAGCGGCCGGTGGCCACCCACCGCGTGTTGCCGTGGCTGGCGGAGGAATTTCCCGGCCCGCTCCAGGATTTTTGCTGCGAACTCGTGGCGCTGGAACTGGAGCGCACCTTTTGGGAAAAAGCTACCATCCTGCACGCCGAACACCATCGCCATCCGGGCCAGCCCATACGCGACCGTTTTTCCCGGCACTATTCCGACATGGCGGCCCTGGCCCGGCACGCCAGCGCCGACCGTGCCCTGGCGCGTGGCGATTTGCGCCAGCGGGTGGCGGATTGGAAGAGCCGGTTTTTCGCGGCCAGTTGAGCCCGCTACGATCTGGCCCAGCCCGGCACCTTCCGCCTCACGCCGCCGGACTTCCGCCGGGCCGAACTCGAACGCGACTATCAAGCCATGCGTGACATGTTCACCATCCCGCCACCATCATTTGCCAGCGTGCTGCAAGCCGTGTCAGATCTGGAAAGCCAGATAAACGCCTGGAGAAAATAATTCCCGGCTGGGAATTATATGATGGTTAAACACCCCATCTGTCTGACCGGGTGTAACAAAATCGTAACTTTGAGTAACAAGTTTTACAATTAGACTGCACGCAGCCGATTCATGATGAGCGCACTGTTCAAAGCGGAGCATTTTCTCAACCGCGAGTTGAGCTGGCTGGAATTCAACCAGCGCGTGCTTGATGAGGCGCTCGACCCCACAAACCCGCTGCTGGAGCGGCTCAAGTTTTTCACCATCGCCAGCTCCAATCTCGACGAGTTCTTCGAGGTGCGCGTGGCCGGCCTCAAACAGCAGATCGAAAGCGGCCACGCGACTCGGAGCGTGGACGGGCTTACCCCCACGGAAAATCTCCAAGCCATCGTGCGCCGCGTGCGGACGATGGTGGCCGACCAGTTCGCCTGTTGGCGGAATGACCTCAAGCCCGCGCTCGCACGCTGCGGCATCCGCATTCTGGAATTTGCCGAGCTCAAGGCCGCCGACCGGAAGTGGCTGGAAAGTTTTTACCGCAGCCAGGTCCGCCCCGTGCTCACGCCGCTGGCGATCGACCCGACGCATCCGTTCCCGCAACTGCTCAACAAGTCGCTCAACCTGATGGTGCGGCTGGAAGTGGCGAAGGAAGGCAAGATGCTCAAGCATCTCGCCGTCGTGCAGTGCCCCGCGATCCTTCCGCGCCTCATCCCGCTCCCGCGCGAAGCCGGCCGCCGCGATTACGTTTTTCTCGGTCAGCTCGTCGGGCATTTTCTCGGCGACCTGTTTCCCGGCACGCAAATTCAGGGCTACTGGCCGTTTCGTGTGACGCGTAACAGCGAGCTTTATGTGGACGAGGAGGATACGCCGAATCTGCTCAAGGCCGTCGAGGCCGAACTCCACAAACGCCGGCGCGGCGCCGCCGTGCGGCTTGAGGTGACGCCTGACTGCCCGGAAACCATCCGCGCCGTGTTGCTGAAAACCCTGCAACTGACCGAGGCCGACCTGTATCTCGTTGACGGCCCGCTAAACCCGGCGCGGCTGATGGCGTTGTATCAGGGCGATCACTCGCCGGAATTGCGCGACCCGCCGTTCCTCGCACCCGTGGCGGCAGCGTTGCAACGGCAGAAGGATTTGTTCGCCACCATCCGGGAGCGCGATGTTTTGCTGCATCATCCCTACGAAAATTTCTCCAGCGTCGTGGAATTTCTCCAGCAGGCCGCCGCCGACCGCGACGTGCTCGCCATCAAGATGACGCTCTACCGCACCGGCGGCGACCCGCGCATCATCGGCGCGCTCATGGACGCGGTGAACCACGGCAAACAGGTCACCGCCGTCGTCGAGTTGCGCGCGCGATTCGACGAGGCGAACAACATCGAGTGGGCCCGCAAGCTCGAAGAGAACGGCGTGCACGTCGTCTACGGCCTCGTCGGCTACAAGATCCACGCGAAGTGTGCGCTCGTCGTCCGGCGCGAGCGCGACCAGATCCGCCGCTACGTCCACCTCGGCACGGGCAACTACAATCCCACCACGGCAAAGCTCTACACCGACCTCGGCCTGCTCACGTGCCGCCCCGCATTCGGCGAGGACGCGACGAACCTGTTCAACCTGCTCACCGGCATCTGCCAGTTCCAAGGCATGCAGAAGCTGGTCGTCGCGCCGTTCGAACTGCACGCCAAGCTGCTGCAACTCATCGCCCGCGAGACGGCGAACGCCAAACGCGGCCTCCCCGCGCGCGTCATCGCGCAGTTCAATTCGCTCGTCGAGCCGCAGCTCATCGCGGCGCTTTACGCGGCGTCGCAGGCGGGCGTGAAGATCGACCTCATCGTGCGCGGCATCTGCTGCCTGCGTCCCGGCGTGCCGGGCGTGAGCGAGCACATCACCGTGCGCAGCATTGTGGATCGCTTCCTCGAACATCCGCGCATCTACTATTTTGAGAACGCCTGCCAGCCGGAGGTCTTCGTGGGCAGCGCCGACTGGATGCCGCGCAATCTGTTCCGCCGCATCGAAGTGGTTTTCCCGATCGAGGACGGAATCCTGCGCGAACGCGTCATCCGGGAAATCCTCGGCGTGACGCTGGCCGACAACACCAAGGCGCGACTGCTCGGGCTCGACGGCGTGTATCGCCGCGCGACGCCCGCCGCCGGGGAGGCCCCGCGCCGCAGCCAGTTGGAATTCATCGCGCTCACCGCCGGCAAACCTCCGGCGGCGAAAATCAAAACCAAGTTTCCCCGCGTCGAGCTGCGGCCCGCGCCGTTTCCAAAACCGAAAAAAACATGAACCTGTTCATCCTCCGCCACGGTTGCGCCGCCGACCCCGGCGACGCGGGCTTGCCGAAAGATTTGCCGGACGCCGACCGGCCGCTCACCGCCAAGGGCAAGC
>JAFMIX010000115.1 GCA_017853785.1 Verrucomicrobiales bacterium | reverse complement strand
CTCGGAGTCCTTGTGGCGGTAGAGGTTTTCCCCGCCCAACTGCCATGCGTCCGCACTGCTCCACAAGGTCATGCTCCAACTGCCGCTGAAGGTCAGGTTGTAGGCCGCCTGCTTCCCCATGCTGGTGTTCAACCAGTTGACAAACGCCGCTGCCTCATACCACGAGATATCCGCCGCTGGTTTGCTTCCCGTCCACGCCCCCGCTGTGACATTCGACAACCCGCTGGCCGTCGCCTTGGTAATGGCGTCCTGCGTGATCTCGTAAGTGCCCACGCGGTATTGGTAGGGCACGGCTCCGTAGCTGGTATAGTCGGCCGCATTGCCAGCGTTGCCGATGCTAACGAAGTCGATGGTAAACGCGTTGCTGCCCGTGCCGAACGTGTCGGCCTGCGCGGGGTTGAGGATGAGGGTGAACGCGGCAAAGAACGCAATGGCCAAGGACAGATTAAAGGATTTCATGGGTGCAGGGTTCTAGTTTGCCCCCCCCCTCGCGCGCGCAAGTAGCAAATGAGAAATGATGAATCTGACGCAGAACCCAGCGATGGAGAAACCACCCTCGTTTTCCTTCCGGAGGCTTGCAGGCGGGCGGACGGACGGTCGAGGCGGGAGGGAGTGGCAAGGGACCTTTACTGGCCAGAGAGCGAGGGAAGGGCAAGATCAGCCCTTCACGGCACCCCCGCCGAAAACAAATTCCGCCGCCTGCTGGACGTCTTTGTCTCCGCGGCCGGAGAGATTCACCAGGATGATCTGATCCTTGGACATTTTCGGGGCGACTTTGATCGCGTGAGCGACGCCGTGAGCGCTCTCTAGCGCGGGAATGATGCCTTCCACTTTCGAAAGCGTCTTGAAAGCTTCGAGCGCTTCGTCGTCGGTGGCGAAGTCATACTCCACCCGGCCTGCATCGCGAAGGAAGCTGTGTTCGGGACCCACCGCGGCGTAGTCGAGACCGGCGGAAACAGAATGGGTGAGCTCGATTTGTCCGTCGTCGTTGGCCAGTAGGAACGTTTTGCATCCCTGCAACACGCCGAGTTTGCCGCCTTGAAAGCGCGCGGCATGGCGTCCGGGTTTGATCCCCTCGCCGCCGGCTTCGACGCCGACCATGCGGACGTTTTTGTCTTCGAGGAACGGATAGAAAAGTCCGATCGCATTGCTGCCGCCACCGACACAGGCGACGAGCAAATCGGGCAGGCGCTCCTCGCGTTCGAGAATCTGACGGCGCGACTCCTCGCCGATGACGCGGTGGAAATTGCGCACCATCATGGGATAGGGATGCGCGCCGTAGGCCGTGCCGAGGATGTAGTGGGTCGAACGCACATTGGTCACCCAATCGCGCATCGCCTCGTTGACCGCTTCCTTGAGCGTGGCTTGTCCAGCCGTAACCGGCACGACTTTGGCGCCGAGGAATTTCATGCGGGTCACGTTGAGCGCCTGGCGCTTCATGTCCACCTCGCCCATGTAGACCACGCACTCCATGCCGAAACGCGCGGCCGCCGTCGCCGTGGCCACGCCGTGCTGACCGGCCCCGGTTTCGGCGATGACGCGCTTTTTGCCCATGCGCTTGGCCAGGAGGATTTGCCCCATCGCGTTGTTGATCTTGTGCGCGCCGGTGTGCAGCAGGTCCTCGCGTTTGAGATAAATCTTGGCCCCGCCGAGCTGCGCGGTGAGGCGTTCGGCCAAATAAAGCGGCGTCGGACGCCCGACAAACTCCGTGAGCAACTGATTCAGCTCGCGACGGAATTCGGGATCCTTCCGGGCTGCCTCGTAGGCGTGCGTCAATTCCTCCAGCGCGGTCATCAGCGTCTCGGGCACAAACACGCCGCCGTAGGGACCGAAATGGCCTGTGGCGTCAGGTTGGCTGGTGATGGTGGCGCTCATGAGAAAACTTTAACCACGGATTACACGGATATCACGGATGATCAGAGAAGGCATCTTTCCTTTGTATCCTAAACCGGTGTCATCAGTGTCATCCGCGGTCAAAAACCTCTTGGATCATCTTGGAAATAGCCCGGCGGTGCGGGGACGGGATCGCGATGCGTTCCAGCTCCCCAAGAGAAAACGCCTTGCGGGGTTCAGCGGACGCCATCAGGGCCCGCTTGGCCGTGCGGTGGATGCGCAAAGTCACCCGCTCTCGAACAATGCTGTAGGTCAGTTCGGCGGATGCCCCGCCGACCGGCTCGGCAGCCAAGGGAGGCAATCGCCAGAGCCCGACCCAGCGCCGGGCGGTTGATTGCTGGAGGAGGATGGTTTTTCCGTCCGAAATCCACGCGGCATGCTCGGAACGTTCTTTGACCGGAGCTTTCGGCGCTTTGACCGGCAATTTTTCGGGATGTTTCGCAGCGCAGAAACTTTTCACCGGGCAGAGCAGACAATCCGGTCGCCCCGCGCGGCAAACGAGCGCGCCGAGCTCCATGATGGCGGAAATAAATTCGTGTCCGCCTCCGGACGGCAGCAACTCTTCGAGCTTTGTCCGCACTTTGGCCAGTCCCTTGGCGATGTCGACGGGTGTGCGAATGTCATGCAATCGTGCGACAACACGGATGACATTGGCATCGAGCACCGGCACGGGTTCGTCGAAAGCAAAAGCCCGCACAGCCTGTGCAGTGTAGTCCCCGATGCCGGGCAACGCGCGCAGGCCCTCGTAATCGTGCGGGAATTTTCCCTCAAGTTCGCCCGCGATCTTTTTCGCCGCGGCGTGCAGATTCCGCGCGCGACGGTAGTAGCCGAGCCCCTGCCAGAGGGCCAGAACCTCGGATTCGTCGGCTGCGGCAAGCTCCCGCACGGACGCAAACCGTTTCATCCACCTTTCGTAATAAGGAATCACTGCCGCCACCGTCGTCTGCTGCAGCATCATTTCGCTGACCAAAACCGCGTAGGGATCGCGCGTCCGCCGCCACGGCAGGTCGCGTCCGTGGCGCCGGAACCATGCGCGCAGGCGTTTGCGGAAATCCGCGGCATCCATGGTGCAGCGCACTTACCGCTCCGCAGGCGGATAACTCGGACGCAGCCAGGCCGCGATCCAGAATCCGACGCCGATGAGCAAAACAAATATCGAGAGAAACTGTCCCGCGGTGAGGAGTCCGACATAGCCATCCTCCGGCGCGCGGAACAATTCGCCGATGCTCCGCAGGATGGCGTAGCCGACGAAGAATGCGCCGGTGATCACGCCGTTCGCCGTGCGCACGCGCGTGCGCAGGAGCCAGAGCAGCGCAAAGAGGAGCAGTCCTTCGAGCAGGCCCTCGTAAATCTGCGAAGGATGACGCGGAGTCAGGAATGCACCCAACGTTTCGCGCCAATCCGGCGAACTGGAAACGGCATCAACGAGTCGGTCGAGCCCGGCAGGCTCGCCCCCGGCGCTTTGGGCGAGGGCGAGAACCTCGCGCTGCGCCCCGACAGGCAGTTCGTAGATTTCCTGCGGAAATTTCACCGCCCAGGGAACCGACGCCGGGCGTCCGTAGAGTTCGCCGTTGATGAAATTGGCCATGCGGCCGAAAAAAAGTCCGAGTGGCGCGCCAACAACGAGATTGTCGCCCAGCCCGGGCCAATTGACCTTGTGACGCCAAGCATACCAGAGCGTGTAGGCCACCACACCGAGGATACCGCCATGGGCCGACATGCCGCCTTCCCACACCCGGAAAAAAACCAACGGATCGGCAAACAATGAGGCGCGGTCATAGAAAAGAAAATGCCCCAGCCGTCCGCCGACCAGAACCCCGAAGACCGCGCAACCGGTGATGAAATCTCCGACTTTGTCGGCCGGGATGACGGAGAATCCTCGTTTCGCCAGATGGAGATAGACGAAATATGCCGAGGCGAAGGCTGCGAGGTAAGCAAGGCCATACCAGCGGATGCCGAAACCGCCGCCGAACTGGACGGCAAACGGATCCAAGTTGTGGATCCAGTAGGCAATCATTGGCCGGAGGCCAGTTGAGAGATCGGCAGTTGAGAGTTGAGAGATGAGGGTTGATGGAGCGGAAGAACGGAGACCGACGAATTTCTTTTTCTCTCAACTTTCATCTCTCAACCCTCAACTAACTCTGCGGCACCTTGCGGAAACGCGCGGGGTCGTAGCCCTGCGCTTCGAGCGCGGTCAGCACCTTCGCATAATCAGCTTCGGTCATCCGCTTGCCCCGCGCCATGACCCAGCCGTAATCGCGCGAAGGATGACCCACCGCCATGAAGCGATAGCCGGGATCGAGATAGATCACGTAGTAAGGCAACGCGATCGGCCAGAGGAATTGCACGCGCCACTCGGCATTGGATTTTTTGTCCACCACCCAAGCGATGCCATTCATCACCTTCTCCGGGCCGTCGAACCCGCCTTTGCGATAGCTGAAAATGTTGTCCATCTTCCCGTCCGCGCGCATGCGGTAAGTATCCTTCGAGTCGTAGGTGTCGCGCTCCAGCCAATAAGGAATGTGCGCAATGACCCACCAGTCGCCCATGAAACGAGGGAGATCGACGTAATCGACCGCCTTGAGCGGGGGTTTGGAGGCGCAGCCGGAAAAAAGAATCATGACACAAAGAAAAAAGAGGCAACGCGGAAGTCGGATCACGCGCCGAGCAAAACACCCCCTCTCCCCCGAGTCAAACCCGTCACTCTACACTCTCCACGCGACACTCTTCACTTTCCAACACTTCCTCCTTTCCCCGCGCACCCGATCACGTCATGCTGGCCGTTAAATTTCACGGGGCTTTCTTCAGAGATCAATGAGCGCAAACGGCAGCAACGGCACCACGATGGTCAACGTCCAGATCGACGGCGAGTGGCGCCAATTCCCCAAGGGGACCAAGCTCATCGAGGCCTGCATGCAAAGCGGCAGCTTCGTGCCCCACTATTGCTACCATCCGGCCCTGAGCACCCCGGGCAACTGCCGCATGTGCCTGCTCGAGGTCGGCGGACCGAAAATGGACGCCAACCGCCAACCGGTGCTGGCCGCCGACGGGCGCCCCGAGATCGCGTGGTCGCCCAAGCCGCAGATCTCTTGCGCCTTGGAAATTTCCGAAGGCATGGCCGCCCGCACGAACTCGCCGCTCGTCGAGGACTGCCGCAAGGGCGTGATGGAATTTCTCCTCATCAACCACCCGCTCGACTGCCCCATCTGCGACAAAGCCGGCGAGTGCCGCCTGCAGGAGTTCGCCGTCGAATTCGGCAACGGCGGATCGAACTTCATCGAGGAAAAAGTCAAAAAGCCCAAGCGGCAGGATATCGGCAAGCACATCGTGCTCGACGACGAGCGCTGCATCCTCTGCTCGCGCTGCATCCGCTTCATGCAGGAAGTGGCGCATGACGACGTGCTCGGTTTCGTCGACCGCGGCAGCCACACCAAGCTGACCGTCCACGAGGGACAGCGCCTCGATAGCAATTATTCGCTCAACACGGTGGACATTTGTCCGGTCGGCGCGCTGACCAGCAAAGATTTCCGGTTCAAGATGCGCGTCTGGTTCCTGCGCGAAACCAAAAGCATCTGCACGTCCTGCGGCACCGGGTGCAACACGATCATCGGGGCGCGGGAAAACGAAATCATCCGCCAGACCCCGCGGCAGAACGACGCGGTCAATTCCTACTGGATGTGCGACCACGGACGGCTCAACTACGGCTACCTCTATCGCGAAGACCGTCTCGTGCAGCCGCAGCTGCGCGAAAACGGCAAACTGCAAAAATCCACCTGGCCCCGCGTCATCCAGGAAGTCGCGCAGAAATTATCGGCCGTCCCGCGCGGCGAGATCGCGATGATCGCCTCGGCACGCATGACCAACGAAGAACTCTGGCTCGCCGGAAAAATCGCCCGGCATCTTGGTATCACCATGCACGATGTGGTGGCGCGTCCGCAAAAAGCCGACGGCATCTTGGTCAGCGATGACGGCAACCCGAACACCAAGGGCGCGCAGCTCCTCGGCATCACGCACAATCCGCCCGGGGCCAAAGCGCACGAAATCGCCACGGCGGTGCGCAACGGCAAAGCGAAGGCATTGCTCTGCTTCGGCGAAGATCCGCGGCATTACGGACTGACCGAGGCGGAGATCGCCAACGCCGGTCACATCGTCTGCCTCGACATCCTGCCCAACACCGCGACGAAGCACGCCGCCGCGATCCTCCCCGGGGCCGGCTTCGCCGAAAAACGCGGTTCGATGGTCAACGTGAAAGGCCGCATCCAGCGGCTCAACCGCGCCACGCAACCTCCGGGCCAAGCCCGCGACGATTTCGAAATTCTCTCCGACCTCCTCCGCGCCCTCGGCGTGGAAGTTCCCCAGACCCTCGACGGCATTTTCAAAGAAATGTCCGCCGCTGTTCCGGCCTTCGAAGGTCTTACCCTCGCCAAACTGGGCGACGGCGGCATCCCGCTCGAGACCACTGCAGCCCTGTAGCGTCGCCGTCCCCGGCGACGGCCGTTCCCGACAACAACCGGCGGCGAGGACGCTGCCGCTACAGACAAAACGGGGCAACGCTGACGTGCCTCGTTTAGCCTTTCGCCGGCAGAAGGTAGCCCAGCTTGCGGAAGTGCTCGTCGTCGGCGACAGCCTCGGAGCAGTTGCGCGACGTCATAACTTCGAACGAAACACAATCGGTCAGACTCAGCCTTCTTTCCCGAGCCTGCCGGGCCCGCGCCATGCCCAGCCGGTGCAAAGTTTCATCGACCCAGACGATTTCGCACATAGGCAAGAGGGCATCCAGCCAGTCCTCCACCGCATCCCAGCCCAAACGTGCTTGGATGAGGGCCCACGTCTCGTGGACAACGTAGTTCGTGGTGAAGAGCAGCCACTTCTCATCGCGCGCCCGCAGCCACAACTCCCGCGCTTGGGCGTGGAATGGATCGGTTCCGTCGAGAAAAGCGTAAAAGCCGCTCGTGTCGACAAAGACAGGCTTCATCGAATGGAATCAACCCAAGCGCGATCATGCGCTTTGAGATCCTCGGTCGATCGCGGCGCATACTTGCCGGCCAACTCCTCGAGAGACTGGCGAGGGCGGAGCGCGGACTTCCGCAGCACTGCGGCCAAACCTT
>JAFMIX010000114.1 GCA_017853785.1 Verrucomicrobiales bacterium | reverse complement strand
ACGGGATACGGATGCGCGCCGTAAGCTGTGCCGAGAATGTAATGCGTGCTGCGGATGTTCGTCACCCAGTCGCGCATGGCTTCATTGACGGCTTCCTTCAAGGTCTTCTGCCCCGCGTGCACCGGCACGACTTCCGAGCCGAGCATTTTCATGCGATAGACGTTGAGTTCCTGCCGCTGGCAATCCACCGCGCCCATGTAGATGACGCATTTCAATCCGAACATCGCGGCCACGGTCGCAGTCGCGACACCATGCTGGCCCGCGCCGGTCTCGGCGATGATGCGGGTCTTGCCCATGCGCTTGGCGAGGAGGATCTGGCCCATCGCGTTGTTGATCTTGTGCGCGCCGGTGTGGTTGAGGTCTTCGCGTTTGAGATAAATTTTCGCGCCGCCGAGTTCCTTGGTCAGGCGTTCGGCAAAGTAAAGCGGCGTGGGGCGACCGACGAATTCGGTGAGGTAGTAGGAGAGTTCGCGTTGAAACTCGGGGTCGTGCTGCGCACGGAAGTATTCGGCCTCCAACTCCTGCAACGGGTGCATCAAGGTCTCGGGCACATAACGTCCGCCGAAAGGGCCGAAGTGGCCGGTGACGTCGGGCAAATTCAGATTGGCAACTGCGCTCATGGGGTAATTCTCACGTAAAGGTGCGAAGAGGCAAAGGAATTTCTAACCATGGATGGACACGGATAAACACGGTTTCAGAATGCAACGGCCTTACCCGTGTTCATCCGTGGTGGATGCCCTTCGCCGCCGGGATGAATGCCGCCACCTTCGCCGGGTCCTTCCTGCCGGGCGCGGACTCGACGCCGCTGGAGACGTCCACCGCGAACGGTCGCACCTGGCGCACGGCGGCGGCCACGTTCTCCGGCGTCAATCCGCCGGCGAGGAAGATGGGCTTGCCGAATTTCTGCGCTTCGATGGCGAGGTCCCAATTGAATTTCTCCCCCGTGCCGCCGAGGCCGCTGGCGGAATAGGCGTCGAGCAGGTAAGCGTCGGTCGGATATTGCGGCAGTGCGGCGAGCGACGCGGCGTCGCGGATACGGAAGGCTTTCAGGCTCATCACGCCGAACCGGGTGCAGAACTCGGGCGGCTCAGCGCCATGAAATTGCAGCAGGCCGAGGCCGCACTCCGCGATGGCGCGGATGACGAATTCCTCCGGTGCATTGACAAACACGCCTACTTTCATCACGAACGGCGGCACGGCGCGGGCGATTTCCGCGGCGGCTGCCAGGGTGACGTAGCGCGGGCTTTGCTCGTAAAACATCAGCCCGATCATATCCGCACCGGCCTCGGCTGCCGCCAGGCCATCGGCGACGCTCGTGATGCCGCAGATTTTTACTTTCACGCTCATGGCAGCGGCAGCTTCCCATTTTGGCGGCGCAAGCTCAATCCTGTTCCCAGTAAAAAACATTGAAACTTATTGCCGCCTCTTGCGTCCAAATCCGAGTCCGCAAGGTGCAACATTGACGAACCGATGCGGGTCGGGCATTTTTTGTCCCATCCTACAAATTATTACATGTGAGCCAATATTCCCTTAACCGCCGCAACTTCCTCAAGACCTCCGTCCTCGCCGCCGGTGCGGCCACCTTCGGTTTCCCCGCATTCGTGCGCGGGCAGAACCTCAACAGCAAACTCAACATCGCTGTCATTGGGGCCAACGGCAAAGGCGCTTCCGACACCGACTGCTGCGCCAGCGAGAACATCTACGCCCTTTGCGATGTGGACAAGTTTCGCGCCGTCAATCCCCTGAAGAAATATCCGGATGCCAAGTTTTTCACCGACTACCGCAAGTTGTTCGATGAAGTCGGCAAGTCCATTGACGCTGTCAATATCTCCACGCCGGACCACACGCATGCGGTCATCGCCGCCACCGCGCTGAAGCTCGGCAAACACATCTATTGCCAGAAGCCGCTGACGCAGACGATTTACGAAGCCCGCCACCTGCTCGAACTCGCCCAGAGCAAGCAGGTCATCACCCAGATGGGCAACCAAGGCAGCGCCGCGGACGGCTTGCGCCGCGCCGTGGAAGTGATCCAGTCCGGCATCGTCGGGCCGGTGAAAGAACTGCACATTTGGAGCAACCGCCCCATCTGGCCGCAGGGGATCGGCCGGCCGGAAGGCAGCGATCCCATTCCGGATGACTTGGATTGGGAAGGTTGGATCGGCCCGGCGGCGATGCGCCCTTACAAAAAGGGCGTCTATCATGCCTTCAATTGGCGCGGCTGGCTGGACTTCGGCACCGGTGCGCTAGGCGACATGGCGTGCCACACCGTCAACATGCCGTTCCGCGCGCTGGAACTCGGTTTTCCCACCGAGATCGAAGGTGAAGGCCTCGCGAAGATGAATGAGGAAACCTATCCGCTCGGCTCCAAGGTCCGGTTCCAATTCCCCAAACGAGGCTCGGCCCCGCATCAGGCCGCACTCACGCTCCACTGGTATGATGGCGGCCATCCTGCCCCCGATGCCATCGACGCCAAAGGCGAAAAAAAAGTGAGCCGCCACGACGGCAACAACAAGCCGCCGCGCGAATTGCTTGCCGCGATCGAGGCCGCCCGCGGCGAAATCCCCGGCAGCGGCTGCCTCATCATCGGTGAAGGAGGTCAACTTTTCGCGCCCGATGACTACGGCACGCAGCCCCTGGTCAAGCTCACGGGCGATGAAAAATTCATTTCTGCCCGGACGCACCCTGCCGCCGCCGCCGTGCCCGAATCCGTGCCGCGCAATCCGTTCAAAGGCAGCGAAGACGCCCGGCATCACATGGAATGGATCAATGCCATCAAGGAAAACAAGCCGGAGCAATGCTACTCGCGCTTCGAGATCAGCGCCAAACTCACCGAGATCATGTTGCTCGGGTGCGTCGCCCTGCGCCTCGGCAAAAAAATCGAATGGGACGGCCCGGGTATGCGCGCCAAGAACGCCCCGGAAGCCGCCCGCTTCATCAAGCGCGAAAACCGCGCCGGGTGGTCACTGTAACCATTACCGTCAGTTTACATGAAGGCGCGGCCGGAAGGGTGCGCCTTTGCTGTTTCAACCCATTCGCAGCCAGACCGTCTTCAGGTAGCCCGGCGCTTCGCGGGAGATGGGGAAATCCGGCGGCTGCGGGACGTAATGTTGCTTCGTGATTCTCCGGCCCGCCCCGCGCGCCGCGACGGCGATGGCTTCCAGAAATTTCTCCGGCGCGAGTGTGGCTGCATTGGTGGAGGCGAGCAGGACGCCGTCTGGCTTCAGCACGGGCAGGGCGGTAGCGATGAGTCTGCCGTAATCTTTCTCGGCCTGGAACAAGCCGCTTTCCTTCGACCGCGAGAACGTGGGCGGGTCAAGCACGATGGCGTCGAAGGCGCGGCCCTTTTTCGCGAAGCGCTTCAACCAGTCGAAGGTGTCGCCGTAGATGAAGTCGTGCGCGGCGGGGTCGAGGGCGTTGAGGACGAAATTGCGCCTGCCCCATTCGAGATATTTTTTGGAGAGGTCGAGGCTGGTGGTGTGCGCGCCCGCGAGCGCGGCGCAGACGGAGAAGCCGCAGGTGTAGGCGAAGCAGTTTAGGAGATGGGAGTTGGCAGATGGGAGTCGGGGGAAATCTGCCGCGATGTGGCCGGTGAGGAAGCGGCGGCGGTTGTCGCGTTGGTCGAGAAATAGACCGGTGGAATAGCCTTCGCCGAAACTCATCTCAAACTGCACGCCGTTCTCGCGGATGAGGAATTTTTCCGGCGCGGCATTGCCGGCAACCAGTTGCGGCGAGGTCTCGGCCACGGTGGCGCGTTGCACGCGGCGCGTGAGGGTTTTGTGATAGATCGCGCTGGCGGAGTATCGTTTGGTGAGCATTTCCAGTTCACTGCGGTGCCCGGCAGTGAGCGGAGCTTCACTTTGGGAGAGTAGAAAATCGCCGAGCTTTTCCACGAACCAGCCGGGGTGGGCGTCGCTCGCGCCGTGGATGACGCGGCAGGCGTTCGCTTGTTCCGGTTCGATGACGGCGGCGCGCCGGGCAGCGCGGGAATCGGCGGCGAAATCCGCCGGTGCGGTGAAGGTGGTCGGTGCGCCGGTCGCGGGATGGGCCAGGGTGATTTCGGCGGCGTGGAGGCAGACGCGCGGGTGGGGCGTGCCGCCGTAGAGCGTGTCGCCGAGGATCGGGAAGCCGGATTCGGCGGCGTGGACGCGGATCTGGTGGGTGCGGCCGGTAAGCGGCGAAGCGGCGACCAATCCGGAATCCAAAATCTGGAAATGCGTTTCCGCCGTTTCGCCGTGGGCGGCGCTGGCGTAACGGTCGCCGGTGCGGGCGATCTTGGTTTTGACGGTGGACTCGCGTGACGTCACGGCGCGGTCGGTGCGGAGGAGATATTTTTTGCGGATGGTGTGGGCGGTGAACTGCTGGGTGAGGGATTTGTTCGCGAGCGGGGTTTTGCCGAAGACGAGCACGCCGCTGGTTTCCTTGTCGAGGCGGTGGAGGATGGCGAGCGTTGCCCAGCGCGGTTCGCGGTGGCGCAGCCAGTCGTAGAGGCCTTCGCCGGCGAAAGGCGCGGGCGCGTGCGTGTTCCAGCCAGCGGGTTTGTGGACGACAAGCAGGTGGTCGTCTTCAAAGAGAACGCAGGGCGGAGCGGAATTTTTCATCACCAGAAATGCCACGCGGGCCGGAACACCACCCAGAGGCCGAGCAGCAGATTGGTGATGGCGTGGGCAGTCATAGCGTCGCCGAGGCGGTTTGTGCGGAGGACGAGTCCCTGATACGCGAACGCGCAGAGGATGCCCGCGAGCCATTCGTAGTGCGCGAAGCCGAACACGACGGCGGTGCCGAGAAACGGCAGCCAGGCAAAATGATTCAGCGGCACGGATTGAAAGTCCGCCTTGGCGATGGAGCGGTAGACGAACGAGCGGTAGAACACTTCCTCCAGCGGCGGCACGATGAGTGTGGAGCCGACGAGGCGCACAATGATGAAGAGCCAGGCGAGCGGGGAGGCGTCACCGAAATGGGTGTGGGGATTCCAAGGCGTGCCGGCTTTGCCGAATTTCGGATACAGGCTGTCTAGCCCGACCCAGATGGCGAACACTACGATGCCTACGCCGACGGCGGCCCAACTGAATTTCCAACGCATTTCGGTGACGGTCGGAAGCATCAGCCAGATAAGGCCGCCGCCGACGAGCGTTTTGATGAGGTAGAACCAGTATTCCGAGCCGGCGAAGAATTTTCCCTGGCAACTCGTCAGCACGAGAAAGAGGCCGAAGGGCAGCACGCGGATGAGCGCGGGGGCGGCGGCGAGTTTTTGGTGCAGGGCAAGCATGGGGTTTCGGACTGCGGGTTCTACGGCAGCCGGATCACGTAGGGCTGGTTGTGGTGCAGCACTGTGACGCGGTCCGGGGCGATCTTGGAGATGGTCATGCCGCCGATGCTGTCGCCGACATACACGGTGCGGCCGTTGAGAATGGCGGCGGGTTTGGTGGCGGAGTAGAGGATGCCTTGCAGCTTGAGCGCGCCGGTGGGATTGGGCGGTGGTTGCGGCAGTTGCGGCGGGGCGACGGGCGCGGGTTTTCCTGCGGCGACGACGGGCGGGGGAATGACTTCGGGCGCGGGCGTGGGTGGCGGTGGTGAGGTTAGTTCGGTCTTGGTTTCAGTGATGTTTGGGGCGGGCGGTGGGAGAGGAGTTTTGGTCGGCTTGACGAAAATGGGATTTTGCTGGGCAGGTTCGGCTTGCGTGGTAACGGAGGTTGGACGGTTGGAGAACTCCAGCCAGCATCCGATCCCGCCGGCGATGGCGATGGCGGCGAGAATGGGCAAAACAATCCAGAACCTGCGCGAACCCGCGGAAGCGGGCGCGGACGGCAAGGTGTGCAGCGGCGCGCTGCGCAGGGGCGGGGCGGCTTGCCGGTCGTGGGCGTCCTTGGCGCGTTTGAGGGCGTCGTTGACGAGGCTCATACGTGGATGTCTCCTTCGAGTTCGCGGATGGCGCGGCCGACCATGCTGAAATTGATCTTGTCGCTCTGCTGGACGAAGCCGGCGAGCAGGGCTTTATCGCAGAGCGCGTTGACGAGGCGGGGGACGCCGGCGCTGTAGTTGTAGACGCGCCAGAGGGCGGGCGTGGTGAACCAAGGTGCGCCTTTCGCGCCGGAGACGGCGAGGCGATGCCGCACATACTGGCTCAACTCGGGCCGGCTCAACGGGCGCAGGTGAAAGCGCACCGTGATGCGCTGGCGGAGCTGGCGGAGCTTGTGCTGGTTCAGGCGGTCGCGCAACTCGGGTTGGCCCATGAGCACGATCTGCAGGAGCTTGCGGTTGTCGGTCTCGAGATTGGAGAGGAGGCGGACTTGTTCGAGGAGGTCGTCGGTCAAATCCTGCGCCTCGTCGATGATGAGCAGGCAGTCGCGGTTCTTGCCGGCTTGGTCGAGGAGAAATTCGTTGATGAGCGCGACGGTTTCGAGGCTGTCCAGGCCTTTGACCTTGAGGCCGAACTCCATGGCGATGGCGCGCATCAACTGCTCGGCGTCGAGGACGGGGTTGAGGATGAGTGCGGTGGCGAAGGTGGCGTGGTCGAGTTCCTCCATGAGGGCGCGGCACAGGGTGGTCTTGCCGGCGCCAACTTCGCCGGTGAGCTGCACGAAGCCTTTGCGCTGCTGGATGCCATAGAGGAGGTGGTTGAAGGCCTCGCGGTGCTTCGCGGTGTAGAAGAGAAACCGCGGATTCGGCGTCAGGTCGAACGGCGCGGCGGTCAATCCGTAGTATTGCAAATACACGCGGTTCTTGTAGCAGAAACGGGAAGTTGGGCAAGCACAGGAAACCGCCGGGGCGCGACATTGACTCTGCGCGCCCGCTGGTTATATTTCCCGCCTTTTATGAACAAAAATCCGCATGTGGCAGTGGTGGGGGCAACGGGTGCAGTCGGCATCGAAATGATCAAGACGCTGGAGCAGCGCCATTTCCCCGTGGGCAAGCTGACTTTGCTCGCCTCGGCGCGGTCCGTAGGCAAGAAGCTCAAGTTTCGCGGGCAGGACATCGCCGTCACCGAACTGACCAAGGATTCGTTCGCAGGCATCGACATCGCGCTGTTCAGGGCGGGCGGGAGCATCTCGAAGGAATTCATCCCGGCGGCG
>JAFMIX010000113.1 GCA_017853785.1 Verrucomicrobiales bacterium | reverse complement strand
CCTTGAGGTGGAGTCGCAGCGGGCTGCGGCTCAAACCCCGGAACTTCGCCAGCCGCATCCTGGCGAGACCCGGAAGGTCTCAATGCCGTTGATGGGGTCTTGGGTTTCACAAACGGGTTGCGGCCATGAGCGACTCGCCGGTGCTTCTTGCAACCCAAATCCACCAAGCCGCTGCAGCCTTTCCAGCCATCCGCCGCGCGCGCACGCAAGCAGGGCGACGGTTGCGCCGTTATGGCCGACGCGGAAAGCTGGAGCGGCGCTTTGCCTGGCTCTTCCACTTCCGGCGACTCGGGGTGGGTCACGAATATCATGCGGAAAACTTTCCAGGCTTCGTCCACCGCGCCGCAGGCATCATCCGCTTGCGGCATTGATGAGATGGCCCAAGGCGGCAGCGGCAACGGCCACCATGGTGGCAAGGCTGAAATCTCCATGAATGTCGGTGAAGCCATGGGCAAAGCCATGGTCAATCTGTTGAAGAACAAGTAACACCAAGGCTAAAAACCAACCGCCCTGCGGGAAATTCCGCAGGGCGGTTTTCGTTTGTGCCAAACGGGCAGAATCAAGGGCGCTCCAGCACCGCTCCAACAATGTCACTCTGGTAATCAACAAAAGTCCGCCACGGGCCGCGCAACCAGAGCAACACCTTGTAGCCTTCACCGGCGACCGCCACGGGGCGGATGTTCCGCTCCCCGGAGCCAGACGTGACAGGCTGCCAACGAATGGTGGTCGTGTCGTCTTCCGCTTCCACCCGGGCGGAGTAGATTTCATGCTTGCCGCCCAAATCCTTTCCCGTGGCCGGGGCCACGTCCGTGGAAATCCACACCGTAGCCGGGTCCGCAGCATCAAAGGCGATCAATCCGGTATAGCTGCTCTCATTCGGGTAGAGACATTTACCGGCATAGGCCACCTCCCGGTCCACCCACTTGCTGCCGTTCCACGATGCGATGCGAAACCGATGATCATGGTTGGAAAGATAGAGCGTATAACCGATGTGTGGCCGCCCGGCGGCGTCCACAGCAATTCCCGCAGTCCAAGCACTGCGTGGATTGCTCAGGCGAGGCTGCCGGTTCGTCTTGATGCCGCTGCCGATGAAAATCCGGTCCGCCTCGCTGGGGCGCAGCGGGCCAGCGGTCAGATCTTTGATCTTGCGCCCATCCGCGTGGTAAAAAGCCCCGCCCCGAAAATCCGCATAATAGATACTGTTGCCAAAATCCCGGGGATGCGCCTCCGTGAATGAAACGCCCACGGTATCGGCGTCACGTTGGACATAACGTGCATAAGGCCGCTGCCGCCCCTCCACTTCGTCCGCGATGAAGTGGGTCGGCTCACCCCAAGTATCGCCGAAATTGGTCGAGGTGATGAACGAAGGATTAAAGCCGATGCCGCGAAAAAAATTATAGAGTTTTCCCTCCGATTTCATCGGGTAAAGATTCATGTAAGTGACGTTGCCGGCCTCCGGATAATTGTGGATGAATTTCCGTTCCGGCCCCCAGTGGAGATAGTTGGTTGGGCTGGAGATCCGATAGTAATGGATTTTTTCCTTGCTGTGACGGGCGTAAACCGCGAGCAGGCTGCCATCCGGTCGCGCGAAAAACACCGGCACATCGTGGTCGTCCCGCTCGAACTGCGCATGCAGCGTCACCGTGCCGAGATCCTTGCCCGCCTTCAGGTCATAAACCGCCACCTTCACATCGCCGTTCTGACCATTCAGGCCGCCGATCACCAGTTTCCCGTTTTTGATGATACCGCGCGGGTCTTGATACCAGCACCACCCGCCGGCTTTCATGAAAGTGATTGGGGCGATGTCCCCGGACTTCGGCGCACTGGTGTTGGCAAAGCAGCCGGTGGCCGCCAGCAAAATCACCAGCTTGGACGCGAAATATTTAAGCTTCATGGGTTTGATGTTGCCGCAATCTGAAAACATCGTCACTTGCGCAATCAAGCCAACCCGGGTTGGCTGAGAGCGTTCAACGCGACTGAGCGCAACCCACCCGCAACCTCCGGAGAATCCTGAGTGAAAATCAATCCTTCACCGCCAGATCCATATCGCGCGTGTAGTAGAGAATGCGCCCGCAGTTAGAACAGGTGACGATTTCCTGCTGGGCTTGGGCAGACACGATCAATTGCATCTGGAGCTTCATGTGGCAGCCACCGCAGACGCCATGTTGGACGCCGACAATCACCATGCCGCCCTTGTTCTTGAACAACCGCTCGTAGCGGGAGCGGGTGCCCTCATCCACGGCGGCGGCCAGTTTGTCCCGGTCGGCTTCGTATTGTGCCAGTTCCTTCTTCAAATTCTGCTCACGCGCCGCGATTTCGGCGATCTGGCTTTCCACGATTTTCTTCGCCTCATTCGCGGCTTGCTGCGCCGCGACCACCTGCTTGGCCGCGACTTCAGCCTGCTCCATCAACTCGATTTCCTGGTCCTCGATCCTGGCGATATCGCCCTTGCAGGTTTCGATCTCGTGGGCGAGCGCCTTGTATTCCTCGTTTTTCCGGGTCTGAAGCTGTTGGTTGGCGTATTTTTCGATCTGCGTCTTCTTCGCTTCGACGTCGAGTTCCAGCCGTTTCTTTTCGGACTCAATTTGTTTACCACGGAGCTTCGCCGCTTCGAATCCCGCCTGGGTGGAAGCAGCCTTGGAGTGCAACATCGCCCGCTCCGGCTCGACCTGCCCGAGTTGCGCCCGGACGTGCATGATGTGACGGTCGCGGTCTTGGAGAATGAGAAGTTTTTCGATGGCTTCGAGCATGGCGCGGAATTTAGCAGCCCCACCGGTCAAGTCAATCTGCGGCGCGGGGAGCGGGGAAAAAGTTTCAAGTTGCAGGCTGCTGGCGACCGGCGGCAGCGCGCTCAACTCCCAACCTGAACCCTGCAACTTGCAACCTTCTCCTCGAGCTCGCCGGGCCGGAGGCCAAGCAGAACGCGCCGGACTTTCGTCCGGCGCGTTGCGTTTCAAGTCTGCGGCGGGCGCCGCTCCGCTATTTCTCGTAGATCATGTCCGCCACCGTCGCCCCGGCGGGAATGAACGGCAGGACGTGTTCGCTATACGGCGTTACAACGTCGAGCAGATACGGCTCATCCGAGTCGAGCATCCGCTGGAGCGCGGCGCGGAGGTCACGCTTGAAGATGACGCGTTCCGCCGGCACATTGAAGCTCTTGGACATGGTGATGTAGTCCGGATAAATCTGTTTCCGCTTTTCCGGATCGCCGAGGTAAGTGTGACCGCGGTTGCCCTTGAAGAAGCGGTCTTCCCACTGCATCACCATGCCAAGGTGCTGGTTATTCAAGATGATAACCTTGGCGGCGATCTTCTCGATATGCGCCATGGCGAGCTCTTGCACGTTCATCAAAAACGCGCCATCGCCGTCGATGTCGATGACCTGCTTGTCCGGACACGCGACCTTCGCACCGATGGCGGCGGGGTAGCCGAAGCCCATCGCGCCAAGGCCCGCGCTGGTGAGGAACTGCCGCGCGAACTTGTATTGATAATACTGCCCGGCCCACATCTGGTGCTGACCCACGCCGGTGGTGATGATGGCATCGCCGCCGGTCAATTCGTAGAGCAACTCCATGACGTATTGCGGCAGGATGACCTGATCAGTCTCGCCGCCCATGAAATCCTTCACGTGCTGTGATTTCAACACCTCGTCGGTCACGCGGTATTTCAGCGGTGCTTTTTCCTTCCACGCGGCAATCTGCTTGTGCCAAGCGGTGAATTTCTTTTTGAGCGCGCGCTCACGGAGCATGGCATTGAGCCGGCGCAACGCATACTTGATGTCGCTGACCACCGGCAGGTGCGCCGGCTTGTTCTTGTTCAATTCGGATTCATCAATGTCCACGTGGACGATCGTGCCGGTCTCGCAGAACTTCTGCACCTTGCCGGTCACGCGGTCGTCGAAGCGCACGCCGAAGGCGAGTAACAGGTCCGCGCCGGGCGCGATTTTCTTCGGCGTGTCCGTGGGTGATTCCTTGGGCGCGAACTCGCCGCTCACCGCCCAGTTGGCGTAGGGCGTGCCGTGCATCCCGAGCCACTTGAGCGAGAGCGGGTGCGTCTCCGGAAACGCGCCGCAGCCCATGATGGTCGTGGTGACGGGAATCTGCGTCAGCGCCTGGAACTCTTGCAGCTCCTCGCTGGCGTTGCTGCTGATGATGCCGCCGCCGCAATAGAGCACAGGCCGCTCGGCCTTCTCGATGAGGCCGATGATTTCGTTCAACTCCAAGTCGCTCGCGTGCGGCTCGGGCTGGTAGCCGGGCAGGTTGATGGTCTTGGGAAATACCGGCTGCGTCTTGGCGAGCTGGATGTTCTTGGGCACGTCAATCAACACCGGGCCGGGCCGACCGGAGACGGCGATGTAGAAAGCCTCTTTCACGATGCGCGGAATGTCGTTGATATCCGTAACGAGGTAGCTGTGCTTCACGATCGGCAGCGTCATGCCGAAAATATCCGTCTCCTGAAACGCCCCCTTGCCGATCATCGCTTGCGGCACCTGGCCGGTGATGGCAACCATCGGAATCGAATCCATGTAGGCGTCGGCGATGCCCGAGATGAGGTTCGTCGCGCCCGGGCCGCTGGTGCCCATGCACACGCCCACCTTGCCGGTAGCGCGCGCATAACCTTCGGCGGCGAAGGCCCCGCCCTGTTCGTGGCGAGGCAGGATGGTGCGGATCTTCTTCGACCGTGTCAGCGCCTGGTGGATGACCATGCTGGCGCCGCCGGGATAGGCGAAGATGGTATCCACGCCTTCGCGTTCGAGGCAGGCGACGAGGATATCGGCGCCTTCCATGGGCTGGCCGATCTCGGCGCGTTCACGTTTAGCGGCCGGCTGGGCGGCCTTGGTCTTGATTTCAGTGGTCTTGCTCATGTTTTCTCTTGGTTGCGGGCCTCACATCGCGGATAACAAAAAACCCACGACATTGAAGCCGTGGGTTCTTGTCGAAATTTACCTCAAGCGCGACAAGAGCCAACGGCGTCCCCTACTACGAGGACGACCACGGATACTTGCAGCGCGTTAAGAATCATGCCGGGAAAATAGCTTTAGCGGCGAAAAGGTCAAGCCGGGATTTGCCCTGCCGTTCAATGCGAATGGCAGCCAAACTTGATCAACAGCCCCAGATAAGTGACAAATCCCGCAATCAGCAGCCAGAAGCTGCCCTTGACCGCCATCAACACACCGGCAGCAAGTAACAACCCCAGCGCCAGATACACCACAATGCTCAAGATGAATTTCACGCGCGAAAGATAGCAAGCCGCCCCGGAGGTTCAAGCTTCAGTTGCTTGAGCGAGACACAAGCGGCCACATTCAAGACCATTTGCCCGCCGCGACCATCGCCGACTGGCGGCGCAAGGCGAAAGGCAGCGGCGGAAATCTCCACGGCCGGTTCAACGCGGAAATCGGCGGCTTCGGCGGCGCGACTAAAATCGGACATGGCTTCGACGTCCGGGGCAACAGCCTCGCCTGGTCGCTCGCTGCCGCGGCGCAGCGGAATATCATCGCCGAAACTTGCCGCAAAAAATGCGCCGCCAGCTTCGCCCTCGGTTGCACCCGGCAGACGCCTGGCCCCGAAGGCTGGCCCGGCACGAAAGCCAAGCGCTACCAGAACCAAGGATTCCGGGCCACGGACACCGGCTTCGTCCTGCCCGTGCCGGCGGAAACAGACCCGGATTTCGCGCTGCAACTCGGGCAGAAACTCTGGGAGAACCCGGACAAGTGTTCAAGCGCCACGAATTCATCGCCGCCGACGGCAAGCCCGGCGGCCCGGAAGATTTTCTCGGCGCGCGCTCCATGCCGCGCATTGGCGGCCGCGCCATTCTGGAAGGGAAACCGCTGCTGGAATATCTTTGAGCGGGCGCAGGGCTGCCGATTGACGCCCGCCGCAGCAACGCTTACGCTGCAGCATCTTATGAGCGACCTGTTGAACTCCCTCATCGAACTCATCCGCCGCACCTCCGCCGAAATCCCCGACGACGTCCACAAAGTCATCCTCGCCTCGCTTGAGAACGAGAAGAAAGGCTCGCTCGCCGCCAACGCTCTCAAGATCGTCGACCAGAACATCGCCATCGCGAAGAACAAATCCCAGCCCATCTGCCAAGACACCGGCAGCATTTTGTTTTATGTGGATTGCCCCGTCGGCTACGACCAGATCACCTTCACCGAGACCGCGCGCGAAGCCGTGAAGCTCGCCACCAAGAAAGGCTACCTCCGCCAGAACTCCGTGGATTCCCTCACCGGCAAGAACGACGGCACGAACTGCGGCCCCGGCGCGCCCGCGTTTCATTTTCACCAACACCGTTCGCCGGAAGTCTCCGTGAAACTCGTCCTCAAAGGCGGCGGCTGCGAAAACGTCGGCGCGCAATACTCCCTGCCCGACGACGCCCTCCACGCCAACCGCGACCTCGAAGGCTGCCGCAAAGCCATCCTCGATGCCGTGCTGCAAGCGCAGGGCAAAGGCTGCGGCCCCGGCGTGCTGGGGGTGTGCATCGGCGGCGACCGCGCCACCGGCTACGAATTGAGCAAGACCCAGCTACTCCGCCGGCTCGACGACCGCAATCCCGAGCCGAAGCTCGACGCGCTGGAGCAGGACATCCTGAAGACGGCGAACGAACTCGGCATCGGCCCGATGGGCTTCGGCGGCAAGACGACGCTGCTCGGCGTGAAAATCTGCGCGGCGAACCGCGTGCCGGCGTCGTATTTCGTGAGCATCAGCTACATGTGTTGGGCCTATCGGCGTCAGGGCGTAACGCTGGATGCGGCAAGCAGGATTGAAAAGTGGCTTTATTGATAAGGAGAATTTTCCATGACCAAATTAACCTTTCCCTTCACCGACGAAAAAATCCGCGCACTGAAAGTCGGCGACGAGGTTTTGATTTCAGGCACCGTCTTCACCGGGCGCGACGCCGTGCACAAGTATCTGCACGAGGGCGGCGCGTTGCCGCCGGGCGTTTCGCTCCGCGATGGCATCATCTACCACTGCGGCCCGGTGATGATGAAGCAGGCCGACGGCTCCTACAAATGCACCGCCGCCGGCCCCACCACGTCCATCCGCGAGGAGCCGTATCAGTGGCAGATCATCCGCGACTTCGGCGTGCGCGGC
>JAFMIX010000112.1 GCA_017853785.1 Verrucomicrobiales bacterium | reverse complement strand
ATCGAAAAATTCGCCCGGCGCTTCGCGGAAGTGGAAGCCGCGTTGAGCGCGCCCGACGCCTTTGCCAACGCCCAACGGGCACAGGAACTCGCCCGCGAACACGCCCGGCTGAAGGAACTCGTCGCCACCGGCCAGGCCTACCTCAAGACCGCCGCGGACCTTGCGGAAAACCGCGCGCTGCTCGCCACCGAATCGCCGGATTCTGAAATGGGCCAGCTCGCCCGCGAGGAGGTCGCGCGCCTCGAAGCCGAGAACCAACGCCTCACCCTCGCCGTCCAGCGCAGTCTCGTGCCGCCCGACCCGACCGATTCGCGCAACACCATCATCGAAATCCGCGCCGGCGCCGGCGGTTCGGAATCCGCGCTCTTCGCCGCCGACCTTTACCGGATGTATTGCCGCTATTGCGAAGCCATGCGCTGGAAAGTAGAGCCGATGGATTCCAGCCCGTCCGACCTCGGTGGCTTCAAGGAAATCATTTTCGAAGTCATCGGCACGGACGTCTTCAAGCGCTTGAAATACGAGAGCGGCGTTCATCGCGTGCAGCGTGTGCCCGCCACCGAGGCGCAGGGACGTATTCACACCAGCACCGCCACCGTCGCCGTATTGCCCGAGGCGGAGGAGGTGGACATCGAGATCAAGCCCGAGGACATCGAGATCAACGTCTGCCGCGCGTCCGGCAAGGGCGGGCAGGGCGTGAACACCACCGATTCCGCCGTGCAGATCCAACACAAACCCAGCGGCCTCATCGTGCGCTGCGCCGACGAACGCTCGCAGCAAAAGAACCGCATCAGCGCCATGACCGTGCTCCGCACGCGCCTGCTCGAACGCAAGATCGCCGAGGAAAACGCCAAATACGCCGCGCACCGCAAGGAACAGGTCGGCACCGGCGAGCGCAGCGAAAAGATCCGCACCTACAATTTTCCGCAGAACCGGGTCACCGACCACCGCATTGAGCTGACGCTCTACAATCTCTCCAACTTAATCGAAGGCAACCTCGACGAGTTGATCGAACCGCTGATGAATCACGACATGGACACAAAACTGGCGGCGCTGAAATTATGAGCCCTTCCACCAATCTCCCGCCCCACATCAAAGGTCTCGTCTTCGACTGCGACGGCACGCTGGCCGACACCATGCCCTTGCACTGGCGCGCGTGGTCCATCATCACCCGACGCCACGGACTGCATTTTCCCGAAGACCGCTTCTACACGCTGGGCGGCGTGCCCACCCGGGACATCCTCAAGATGCTTGCCGCCGAACAGGGCCGTTCGCTCGACCACATCGCCGTCGCCCACGAAAAAGAGGAGGCCTATATCCCGCTCATGGCGGACATCGAACCCATCCACGCCGTCGTGGAAATCGCCAGGGCTAATCACGGTAAAATTCCCATGGCCGTCGCGTCCGGCGGCAACCAACGCATCATCTGCGATGTCTTGGAACGGCTGAAAATCCGCCATCTCTTCGTCGCCGTCGTCACCAACGAAATGGTGAAGAACCAAAAACCCGCGCCGGACATCTTCCTCGAGGCCGCCCGCCGCATCGGCGTCGAACCCAGATTCTGCCGCGGCTATGAAGACACGGACTTGGGGATGCAAGCCATCCGCGCGGCGGGGATGGATGCGGTGGATGTGCGGACGCTGATTCAGCCGAAGATGGAGAATGGAAGATAGAGGATGGAACTCCGGGCGGCCTTGCGCCACCTTCCATTCTCAATCCTCCATCCTCGCGTTTGGCTTCAACCCTGCCCGAGCTTCTTCGACTTCTCCGTCGCGGCGCGGACGGCGCTCATCACGGTGCCGCGCAGCTTGCCTTTTTCCAACTCGTGCAGGCCTTCAATCGTCGTACCGCCGGGGCTGGTAACTTGATCCTTCAACGCGCCGGGATGCTGGCCGGTCGCCAGCACCATCTTCGCGCCGCCGAGCACGGTCTGCGCGGCAAGTTTTGTGGCGATGTCGCGGGGCAAGCCGGCCGCCACGCCGCCGTCGCTCAGCGCCTCGATGAATTGATACACGTAAGCCGGGCCGCTGCCGCTCAAGCCGGTCACGGCGTCGATCAGTGATTCCTTCACTTGGAAGGCGAGGCCGACGGCGGCAAGGAGTTTTTTGGCGAGTTCACCATCGGCGGCGGTCGCGTGTTTGCCGAGCGCGAAGCCGGCCGCGCCCGCACCGACGAGGGCGGGGGTGTTGGGCATCACGCGGATGACGCGTGCGCCAGCCGGCAATCCGGCTTCGAGCTTGGCGAGCGTTACGCCGGCGGCGATGGAGATGAGCAGGTGATTCCCGGTGAACGCGCCGGCAATCTCCGCGAGCGCGCCGGCGACCTGATCGGGCTTGGTCGCGAGGATGATGACGGTGGCGTCCCGGGCAACAGCTTGATTCGTGGCGGCGGATTTGGCGCCCACGGCGGCGGTGAAAGTTTTGCGGGCGGCCTCAAATGGATCGGCGGCAACAATCTGGCCGGGTTTGACGATCTTGGCGTGGACGAGGCCTTGCGCAAGCGCGGTAGCCATTTTGCCCGCGCCGATGAATCCGATTTTTAATGATGCAGCCATGAGAGTTTTGTAGCACCTGCCGGCGGCGGGTGAAAGGTAAAACCAATCCGCGTGGCCGTCCCGTCCGGAAGAGAAAGATTTTCAGACTCCCGGGCAGCTTGCATCCATCCGCTGGCGGCGTATGGTGGGGCGCAGTCAACCATGACCCCGACCCTTGAATTTATTCGCGGCCTCTGCCTCATCGGCTCTTGCAGTTTGTTGGCGGCGGTGGTGGTGATTCGTTGGTTGCAGCGCACGCGTGAAGATGTCGGCGGGCTGGCGCGGAAGCTGGTGGTCACTTTGCTGGTGGTGTGCTTTTTTATCGGGGCTGTGTTGGTGCTGCGCGGCGGCGAAGGCATGGTTCTCGTGCCGTTCATCGCGGTCTTGGTCGGGGTGGTGTTTTCGTTCGTGTGGACGCCGCTCATCGGCGGCTGGCTGGCGGGGCTGTTCACCGGCGAACTGGACGGGGGCAATGAACGCCCCGAAGCCAAGCCACTGTATTCCATCGCCAAGGCGTTGGCGGCGCGGGGGAAATTCGCGGAGGCGGTCGCGGAAATCCAGGCGCAGCTCGGAAAATTCCCCACGGACTATGAGGGCCAGATGTTGCTGGCGGAGATCCAAGCGAAAAATCTCAATGACCTGATGGCGGCGGAAACCACGATTCAAAATCTCTGCGACCAACCCCGCCAGTCGGCGAACAATGTGGCTGCGGCGTTGACCGCGCTGGCGGACTGGCATTTGAAGCTGGCCCGCGACTGCGCCGCCGCCGGGCGGTGTCTGGAGCAGATCGGCGCTTTGTTTCCGGATTCGGATTTCTCCGCCGCCGCCGCGCAACGCATCGCGCAGCTGGGCGACGCGGAGCTGGTCCGCCCGCCCTCCGATCGGCCCAAATATCCCGTGCCCGAGGGCATCAAAAGTTATGGATTGCGGAGCGAGCCGGGCTTGATCCAACCGCGCACCAACCGCCCCGAGGAGCAGGCGGCGCAATTCGTGAAGCAGCTGGAGGCGCATCCGCTCGACACCGAGGCGCGCGAAAAACTGGCGTTGTTGTATGCGGAGCATTACCACCGGCTGGATCTGGCCACGCTGCAACTGGAGCAGTTGATCGCGGCGCCGAACCAGCCGCCGCGGCAAGTGGTGCGCTGGCTGAATCTGCTGGCGGATTTGCAGGTGCATCATGGCGGTGATTATGCGGCGGCCCGGGCCACCTTGCAGCAGATCGTGGATCGATTTCCGAACCTCGCGGCGGCGGAGCTGGCGCGGAACCGCATCGCCTTGCTGCGGTTGGAAACGAAGGGCCAGACCCAAACTGCGGCGGTGAAGCTGGGCGTCTACGAGCAGAACCCCGGTTTGAAAATGAACCCGCCGCGCTACCGCAGTTGAAGCCGGTTTCTGCTGGATTCTCCTTTCCGGATTCGGTCTCCTCCCCGCGTGCCAAAATGGTGCAAGACCATCCTCGCTATTCTGTTGCTGCCCGCTTGCGTCGGCGCGGCGCAGGCGTTGGTCAAGGTGCTGCGCGCGAGCGGTGACGCGGATACGGTGTGGGTCGCGCTCGGGGCGGGTGCGGTTTGTTGGGGGGTGATCTATCTGTTGCTGCCCCGGCCGATGTGGATCTACGTCTTCGGTCACGAACTCACGCACGCGATCTGGGCCTGGCTTTTCGGCGGTGACGTGAAAAAATTCAAGGTCAGCTCCGAAGGTGGCCATGTCGTGGTCACGAAAACCAACTTCCTCATCGCGCTCGCGCCGTATTTTTTTCCCATCTACGTCGCGCTCCTCGTGCTGGTCTTCGGCTTGGGCCAGTGGTTCTGGAACTGGCAGCCCTATCGGGTGTGGTTTCATTTGCTGCTCGGCGCGGCGTATGCTTTTCACGTCACGCTGACGTGGCACGTCCTCCAGACCCGGCAATCGGACATCACGGGGCAGGGCTGGTTGTTCTCGGCGGTCGTCATTTATCTCGGCAACGTCGCGGTGCTGCTGGTCGGCATCGCGCTGTTGGCGGCGCGGGTGGAAGTGCTTCAGGCACTGCAGTGGTGGGGGTTGGACACCGTCGCAATTTGGCAGCAACTGATCCGGGCTTTGTCCCTTCACTGAAAATCAGCCTTGATATACCGCCGGGTTTCCGGCGAAATGTGCCCCGCGTTTCAATTCGCCAATTAAATTATGGATCTCGGTGACATTCTCGGTCCGAATAACATCTTGCCAGAGCTGCAGGCTTCCAACCGCTGGGAGGCGATTGATGAACTCATCGGCAACCTCGTCCGCACGGAAAAAATCAAACCCGAAGACCGCGAGGCCGTGACCGCCGCCGTCAAGAAGCGCGAGAACTCCATGAGCACGGGCATCGGCTTCGGCATCGGGCTGCCGCACGCCTCCACCGACCTCATCCACGAAGTCGTGGGCGCGCTGGGCCGCTCCAAGAAAGGTGTCAACTTCGACGCCCTCGACAACCAGCCCGTCAACCTTGTCATGCTCTTCCTCGTGCCGCAGGGTCAGTTTCAGAAACACCTCCACACCCTCGCCAACATTGCCAAACTGATGCACAAGGCCGAGTTCCGCCAGGCCCTCGAGCAATCGCCCGATGCCGCCAGCATGCTCGGCATCATCAAAGATTTCGGGAAGAAGTAATCCGTTCGGAGGGCCTAGTTCTGCGAGTCCCCGATTTCAGACTCCCCGATTTTATCCGTGTTGGTCCCGCCTTCGTTTCACTTCGGCGTGGCAAGCCGTGCCCATCCGTGGTTAAATTCCCGCCGTGCTGCCGCATAAACAAATCGAACTGAAACTCCAAACCGCCGTCCGCGGCGTGTTGCCGGACGCCGATGTCTCCGCCCTCTTCGTCCGCCCGTGCGACCCGAAATTTGGCGATTACCAGAGCAACGCGCTCATGGCGCTCGCCAAGCAGCGCAAGCTCAACCCCCGCCAGCTCGCCACCGACGTCCTCGCCAGGCTCGATGTTAATGAGGTTTGCGAGAAAATCGAAATCGCCGGCGCGGGCTTCCTGAATTTCCGGCTGAAAAACGCGGCGCTGGCGCAGACGCTTGCGGCCGCCGCGCGGGATGAACACATATTCTTCACCAAAGCCACCGCGCCGAAGACGGTGGTCGTCGATTTCAGCTCGCCCAACGTCGCCAAGCCGATGCACGTCGGCCATATCCGCAGCACCGGCATCGGCGACGCCCTCCAGCGCACGCTGCGCCTGCTCGGCCACCGCGTCATCTCCGACAACCACATCGGCGACTGGGGCACGCAGTTCGGCAAGCTGCTGCTCGGTTGGAAACAGATCCTCGACCGCGCCGCGCTCGACCGCGATCCCATCGCCGAACTGGAGCGCCTCTACAAGGTTATCAACGCCGAGTGCGACGCCAACCCCGCCCGGCTGGAGGAGGCCAAGTCCGAACTGGTGAAGCTCCAGGCTGGCGATGCCGAAAACATCTCCGTCTGGAAGGAGATGATCCGCGTCTCGCAGGTCCAGTTTGATGCCATTTACGGCCGGCTCGGCGTGAAGTTCGATGTCACGCTCGGTGAAAGTTTCTACAATCCGCACCTCGCCGGAGTCGTCGCTGACCTGCTCAGGCGCGGCGTCGCCCGCGAGAGCGAGGGTGCGCTGGGCGTGTTCAGCGATGGCACGTTGCCGCCCAAAGAAGACCCTTTCCTCGTGCACCGCGACGGCGAGTGGGTGGCTGACCCCGCGCTCGTCCGCAAGAGCGACGGCGGCTTCAACTACATGACCACCGACCTTGCGACGATTGAATATCGTCTGAAGACGTGGTCGCCGCACGAAATCGTCTACGTCGTGGACGACCGGCAAGGACCGCATTTCAAGAAATTGTTCCTCACTTTCGCGCGCTGGCAGGCTCAAGCGGCGAACCAGGTCAAGCTCGTCCATGTCGGTTTCGGAAAAATTATGGGTGACGACGGCAAGCCTTTCAAGACCCGCTCCGGCGACACCGTGAAACTTGGCGAGCTGCTGGACGAGGCCGAGCAGCGCGCCTTCAAGCTCGTTTCCGAAAAGAGCGCCGACCTGCCCGAGCCGCAGCGGAAGGACATCGCCCGGGTCGTCGGCCTCGGCGCGGTGAAATACGCCGACCTGCTGCCGAACCGGCAGAGCGATTATGTCTTCAACTGGGACAAGATGCTCGCGTTCAGCGGCAACACCGCGCCGTATCTGCAATACGCCTACGCCCGCATCCGCAGCATTTTCAGGAAACTGGAGAATCCAGAATCCAGAATCCAGAATCCAGAATTGCAGCTTGCCGCGCCGGAGGAATTGGCGCTTGCCAAGCACCTGCTGAATTTCGGGCTCACGCTGGAAGCCGTTGCGGAGGAATATCGCCCGAACTATCTCTGCAATTACCTTTACGAACTCGCAGGCAAGTTCACTTCATTCTACGAGAACTGCCCCGTGCTGAAGGCCGACGCTGCCGCCACACGCGACTCCCGCCTTGTGCTCTGCGACCTCACGGCGCGGGTTTTGAAGCAGGGATTGGAAACGCTCGGCATCGAGGTCGTGGAGCAGATGTAAGTGCGGCTTGCCGTCGGTGGGGGGGTGTTGATTGAATCGCACCGGAAACATCATGGCGAAACTGGTTGTCAAAACCCCGGGACTTGCAACTG
>JAFMIX010000111.1 GCA_017853785.1 Verrucomicrobiales bacterium | reverse complement strand
GCGGAAAAGGTTTTCACCGAACTCCAATCCTCCGCCAACTCCGATGTCGCCATCGCCGCCGCCGAAGCCGCCAGCCGCTTGAAATCCGACCAAGCCCGCGCCGCCCGCTACGCCGCCGAATCCGAAATTTACCGCCTCGCCCGCGAATTCAAACACGCCGAAGTCGTCGCCGCCGTGGACCAACACGAGACCAAATTCCCCCTCACCTTCGAGATGGAAATGCAGCGCCTCTACGCCATCCAAAACCAGCAAAAATACGCCGCCGCCCTGGAACGCGCCACCGCGCTCGCCGAACGCTACCCCAAAGCCACCGACTTCGCCCTCCTCCGCGCCGAACTCCTGATGCAGCTCAACCAAAAAGATGAAGCCGTCGCCATCTGGCAAAGCGTCCTCGCCGAAAACCCCGGCACCTCCGCCGCCGTCACCGCCAACAGCCGGCTCAAAGCCGTCCAAGCCGCCGCGCAACAAGCAGCTGCTGCCGAAGCCGACAAACTCGCCGTCACAAACCCCGCCAAGCCCAGCAGCGAAGCCCTCATCTACAACCTCGCCAGCAAACAGAAATACCGCGAAGTTGTGCAGGCCATTGACGAGTTGGAGCAGCAACGCGGCGCGCTCGTCTGGGACATCGAGATGCAGCGGCTATATTCCCTGCAAGCCCTCGGGCAGCGCGACCGCGCCATCGCCATCGCCGCCAACCTCGCGCAGCAAAAACCCCAATCCGTCGAGCTGGCCCTGATCCGCGCCGACCTTCTCGTCAACGCGAAACGCTGGGAGGAATCCTACGCCGTGCTGAAAAAGATCAAAGACGAAAATCCCGAGACTCCCGCCGCCCGCGAGGCCCAGCGCCGGCTCGATGCACTCCCCGCCAGGTGCAACCTGGACAAACAGCAGTGGGGCGAGATGTATGTGTCCGGCGATTACCACGAACGCTTCGATACCCTCATCGGTTCCGGCTTCATCCGCGAAGGCACCTATGTGCCGCACGCCCGCTGGCTCCAACCCTACGTCGGCGCCAAGTTCAGCGCGGACACCAAGTCCGGCGTCGGCTCGCAGCAGACCATCATCGCCGACAATTCCATCAGCTTTGTCGGCGGCGTGCGCGCGCAACTGTTCCCCACGGAATACCTGTTTCTCTACGTCGAGGGCGGCATCAACAAGGATCTGCTCGACCGGCGCCATGACGGTGATTGGGCGTGGGATTATCAGGCCGGCATCTATGGCTTCAAGTCGTGGGGGCCGGGCGTGGTGTTCAAGGATTACGCCAGCACGAACGCCCTGGGGGAAGCTGAGAGCACCAAATGTCCCTTCGCCTACGACCCGATGTGGCGGGGCGACTGGTTTGTGGATGCGGGCGCGGATTTCTCTTATTACGACCGGTATGAAAGCTGGCTCGGCTACGCCCAGGCGCACGAAGGTTTCCGGCTGTTGCAGTTCGGCCCGAAGATGGCGCTGGACGCCTACCTGGTGGAAAACATCGCGTGGGATGTGGACGGAAATTATTTCGACAACCTCTTCGAGATCGGCCCCGGCGCCCGGCTCATCTGGGAGCCCCGCCGCAACTGGCAGGTGGTGCTCAAGACGGAATGGGTGGAGGGCTTTTACTTTGGCCGCGACGGACGGAACAACCGCGGCGGGGCGGCGGGCAGTTATGATGATTTACGCGTGAGCCTGTCCATCGGAGCGAGCTGGTAATGGAAACGATTCACCAAATTTTTCTGGTTCTGGGCTACATCGCCGGCATCGGCTTTTTGATCAACGGCCTGGATGATCTCATCTTCGACTCACAGTTTCTGTTCTACCTGTGGAAGCAGCGGAAACAGCCGCACATCTCCGTCAAGGACCTGCGGCTCGTGCCAGAGCAATGGATCGCGCTCTTCGTCCCCGCCTGGCAGGAAGGCGGTGTCGTCAACAAGATGGCCGACTATGCCTCGCGCGTCGTCCAGTATGAAAAATACGACATCTTCATCGGTGTCTATCCCAACGACCCCGAGACCAACCAGTGCGTTGACGAAATCTGCGCCAAAAATCCGCGCATCCACAAGGTCATGGTGCCGCACCCCGGCCCGACCAGCAAAGCCGACTGCCTGAACTGGATCTACCGCGCCGCGCGGCTCAACGAAATCCCCGGCGTCCGCGAATACACCGTGGCTGCCTTGCACGACGCCGAGGACATCATCCATCCGCTCGCGCTCAAGGTTTACAATTATTTCGTCCCGAAATCCTACGACATGGGCCAGATGCCGGTGTTCGCGCTGGAATTGCCCGTGTTGAAATACTGGGTCGGCAACACCTACGTGGACGACTTCGCCGAACTGCACACGAAGGATATGTTCATCCGCCAGAGCATCGGCGGTGTCGTTCCTTCCGCCGGCGTCGGCACCGCCTTCTCGCGCGAAGTATTGGACCGCCTCGCGGCGGAAAATAGCGGCGACCCCTTCCGCGTCGGCAACATCACCGAGGACTACGAAATCGGCATCCGCATCAAACGCGCGGGCTACCGCGTGGGCGTGATGAGCTACCCCATCGAACGTATCGTGCGCCGGCAAAGGCGGGATGGCTCCTTGGGCAATCCGGAATCCGTCACCGAAATCGTCGCCATCCGCGAAAACTTTCCCACCAAGTTCGCCACCGCCGTGCGGCAACGGTCCCGGTGGATTCTGGGCATCTCGTTCCAGACCTGGGAACAGACCGGTTGGTCCGGCTCGTGGGCGATGCGCTACACATTGCTGCGCGACCGGCGGGCGCCGCTAACGCACCTGTTGAACATGATCGGCTATATGGTGCTGCTGTTCGTCGTGTTCCGCTTCGCATTCAACCACACCCCATGGGCCGCGGACCTTTACGTCCCGCCATTGTTCGAGGCCGGCTCGGCGCTGTGGAAAATCGCCATCCTCTGCACGGCGCTGCTCCTCTATCGCATGGTTCAGAAATACATCAGCGTGGCCGCCATCTACAACCACAAGCAGGCGCTCTGCTCGGTGCCGCGCCTGATGTTCGGAAACTTCATCAACTTCTTCGCCACTTGGCACGCAGCCCGGATGTATTTTGTCCACAAATTTTTTGGCAAACCCATCGTCTGGCTCAAGACCGCACACGTGTTCCCCGGCGAAGCGGAGTTGAGCGAATACAAGCGCAGTATCGAGGACTTGCTGGTGGCCGAAGGACTGGTCACCCGCGACCAGATCATGCGTGCGCTCGAGACGCAGCAGGGAGTTTCCGTGCCGGTGGCACTGCTCCGCCTCGGCTTGCTCAACGAAATCCAATTCACGGACATCTGGTCAAAATATTCCCGGCTGCCGGCCATCTCAATTACACCTGCCTCTGTCGCGGGTGATTGGCTCAAGAAATTTCCCGAGACCCAATCCCTCGCGCTCGAAGCGTTACCGGTGCTCCGGCCCAGCGGCGTGGTGTTCCTCGCGCAACGCGAGCCGCTGACCGACGCCCAGCTGGCCGGACTGCGTACGCAGTTCGGTGGTCAAAACCTCGAACCCGTGCTCGCGCGGCCGGACAATATCAAATTCGCCCGTGACCGCGTGTATCCGCGCCTCGTGCTGCCGCCCTCGCGATTGGATGCCGCGCTGGAGAAATTTCAGGCAGCGGCCCAAGCCAGCCCCGAGGCATTCCTCGAGGCCCAGATCAACCAGCATGCCACCCGCCGCAGCCTGCCGGACGTGCTCGTGGACCGCGCCCTCCTCGACGAGGCCACCGCCCGAAAACTCTGGGCCGAAACCCTCGGCTGCAATGCAGGCGACACCAAGGAGTCGAAACTCAATCGCGAATCGTATCGAAAATTCGGTAGCGGCTACTGGTGGCTGCACCGGATGTTGCCGCTTGGCAACGGCAGGGTGCTCACCGCCGTCATCCCCCACCCCCAATCCGTCCAATGGCTCAAAGCCAAACTTGGCGACGCCACCCTACTGGCGGAACTGCCGGACAAACTGGAACTCGCCGCCCGCGCTTCGGACATTGAACTGGATTCCGATCAGGCGCTGGTGGACCGCCTCGTGGCAAATGGCGCTTTAACCAAGGCTGCCGCGCCGGACGTGAAAATATTGCGTGAATTGATTGCCGACCCGATTCCGAAATGGCTGTTGCTGCAAAAAGTCGTGACCGAGGAACAGCTGCATCAGGCCTTTCTCCAGGTCGCCAATCTGCCGGTGGCGGAAAGGTGGCAAGCCGAGGAGGTCCGACGGCTGTTGCCCATTCTGCCACCCGGATTCGCTGCCGAAAACCTCTGCTTCCCGTTGCAGGAGGCCGGCGGAGCGCTCCGCCTGGGGCTGGCGCAGATGCCGCCCGCGCAGGTCCTGCAGGAAATCTACGACCGGCTCGCGGGCTATCCCATCTGCTTCCAAGCGCTCACGCTCGCGGATGCGGCCCGGCTACGCGAGCTGACGGCGGCGGGTTGAGCCAACGCCGTGCGGAAGCGATTATTCAACTTGTTTCCCCGGGACAAACTTGTTTTGCTTCGCCCAACCATAACGGATTATGACGCTCGAACAGGCCAAACAACACATCCAACGCTGCGCCGAGCGCATGAATGCGGCCTATCACGACATCGTGTTCGACGAGTGGGCGCTGATCTCTTTCATGGAGCGCCGGGGCACACTCTTGAGCTACACCGGCCCGCGCCGGGAAGAGTTTCAGAAAAATTTCGCAGCGGACATCAAGGACCTCCGTGTGGAATTGTTGAGTAACACGCACGGAGTAGGGGATTTTGAGTTCGCCCGCCAAGCCGTCGGCACTAAGGTAGAAGCGTTTCTTGTCGCCGGCCTCGGCGTTTACCTCATCTGCAACCACACCCGCCGCTCCATGGATGAAATCACCAAGAGCCCGCTCTGGTTGAACGCGCAGATTCCATTTGTGGAATTAAGCGACCAGTTTCGCGCCGACCGCGTCGTTATCCCGGCTTGAACCCGTCAGCGCCCAAGCCCCTTGGCGACAAAGACGCCATAACCCACCAGCAGCAATAGCCCAACCACGCGCGGCAGTTGGCCAAAAAAAGCCACGCAGCTAAAATGGACTACCGTGGCCGCTGCGAGCAGTTGCACGCCGAGTTGAAACGAGGCTGGCACCGCGAATGGATGGAACAGCGCAAAGATTCCGATGCAGAAGGGGATGCAGATGTGACCGTCTCCGACCTGCGAGGTGTAGACGACTTCCGGCTGCCGCTTCCACCCGTAGTAAAACGCAAGCATCGCGTTCGGCAGCACCATGAGCCAGCCGCTCAACCAGCCAAGATTTTTCACGCTCACAAATCCGGTGGGAACGCGCGAGACCCAGTTCATCAGCCAATCAATGCTGAAATAGATAGTGTAAGCCCCGACGGCCAGCAGGAGCAGATTCACGGGCAACATCCAGCCGAACGACTTGTTTTGCCGGACATTGGTCTTGAGCGCGTCGAAGGCCTGAAAGCATTGCCAGAAGAGAAACAGCCCCACGAGAATCACGCCGTCGTTGAAATCGAGCCGACCGTCGCGCCCCAATACCCACGTGGCGCCGGTGAAAAACAGCACGGCCAGCAGCGTCAGCAGCATGGAGAGACGGTTGAGTTGACTGGTCTTGCCCTGCTTGCCGCCGCCGCCGGAAGAAGTGTTCATGCCCCAGATGACCGCCGGCAAGCCGATGAGCAGTGTCATGTTGGTGACGTTATTGACGAGGCAGTTGGTCATCACTTCGCCACCGTTGCCGCCGCGCCACCCCAGCAGGAAGGCAAAAATGAGATTGCCGATGCCTGAACAATACGGCATGACCAAAGTGCCAAGCACTGTGCCCTCCATCACGCCGCCCGCCAACGCCTCCAGTCGCCACAACAGTAACAGAGACCCAACCAGAAACAGTGCAACAAACAACCACGGACTGCCGTGTCCCACGATCTCCAGGCGCGCTATCAGGTGATCAACGAATTGCACTGCGAGGAGTTAAACAACCAGCGCGCTATTGCAAAAGTTTTTTCAGCACGACATCCGCCGAGAAACCTTGAAGCTTGATTGTCTTGTGGGGCAGAAGTTTGGCCGCGCAAAAATTGCGGCAGCTCCGGGTCTAATCAAGAACTTCGGCCAAAGGCGGAACTAAGACCGCATCGCCGGCGGATCAAACAGCGGTTCGTCTAAGCGCATGCGCAACTCGTGTCCCATCGGTCCAGTAATTTCACTTTTAGAAGCCCGTGGGTGTAAATTGACCAATACCAATACGAAATCA
This sequence comes from Verrucomicrobiales bacterium, assembly GCA_017853785.1. GTDB lineage: Bacteria > Verrucomicrobiota > Verrucomicrobiia > Limisphaerales > JAFMIX01 > JAFMIX01. The sequence continues at coordinate 964 of JAFMIX010000111.1, read as the reverse complement.
CCTTGGCACGCAGAAGCCGGGTGACACCAAGAGTAAAAATTACCACCAAGGAAAAATGGGCCGCCCTGCGCCCAAATCGATTGGAATATTCAATTATCGAACCAATTGCAGAGCAATTTCCTTGTCAATCTCGTGAGCGAGAGCCAAATCAGAACCACCACGACTGGTCCGTGATTGAACGATGACGTCGGTCAAATGCGGATCCACGGATTCGACCCGGATCCAAACAGTGGTCTGCTTGACCTTGCCTTCAAGCACCCGGATGTCATTGGTTTGATTATAAAGTGTGCCAGCCCTTGAGATAGCTCCGTTGCGTGCAAGCACTTCTTTCGCCGCAACATAGACTTGCTCTAACGAGCGCTCATAACGGGCTTGGACTTGATCTTTAACAAACGGAACGGCGGCGGTCTTGGTTCCGCCAACCGTGTTGATGCATCCGACCAGCAATGCGGAAGCTCCAACAAGGACAGACACTGCGAAAAGTTTTATTTTCATTTGAAGATGCAATCAGATTTGAGGGAGGCGTCAAGCCTCATTCAAAGAAAAAGCCGAAACTTTAGTTTCGGCTTTAAGGAAAGATCTGGCGGCAACCTACTCTCGCGGAAGCTATACAACCACTACCATCGGCAAGACTGAGTTTGACGGCCGTGTTCGGGATGGGAACGGGTCGGACCTCAGCTTTATGACCACCAAAAAATTATAAAGAACACTTTGTGTTCCCTGAAAACTACATACAGAAACTTTGGCAAAACTATTCGCGAGTTAAATCGCATTTTCTAAAAAAGAAAAGCGATCAAGCCGCACGACCGATTAGTATTAGTCCGCTGAAAGGATTACTCCTCGTACACGCCTAACCTATCAACCAGCTAGTCTCGCTGGGGTCTTTAGGGACTTGCGTCCGGGAAACATTATCTTGGGATGAGCTTGGCACTTAGATGCTTTCAGCGCTTATCTCTTCCGCACA
>JAFMIX010000110.1 GCA_017853785.1 Verrucomicrobiales bacterium | reverse complement strand
CGGCAGCCTATGCGCTCGCAGGCTTCGCCAATTTCTTCCTGCGCCGCCCGTTCGTGAGCACTGCCGTCCTGCTGCTGGCGCCGCTGGTCACGCTCGCCGCGTTCCTGATTTTTCAATTCACCACCCAGAAACAGTCCGCGGGCGTCATGGCAACGGTGGATTGGCGGCTCTTGCCGGCGGCGGTGCTGGTGTTGTTCGCGATTTGGATTCTGGCCGCATTGGCGCTGGCGTGTTCGACACGGCTGGACATCATCCCCACGCTGGCCATCTGCTCGGCGTTGTTCCTCCTCGGGTTGATGTCGGACTATTTCTTCGGGCGGCCCGCCAGCCAGGGTTCGTGGTGGGCGACGGCGCTTTACACCATCACCCCGAACTGGCAGCTTTTCTGGCTCGCTGACGCGTTGGAAACGGGCAAAAATGTCCTCAACTGGGGTTACGTCGGCAAGGCATTCGCCTACGCCACCGGCTACGTCGGCGCGGTGCTGGTGGTGGCGGTGATGCTGTTTGATGAACGCGAATTGAGTTAATCCAAAATGGAACGAAGCACTCAAAAAAACGGGCTGGTGAACCTGCTGACGCTGCTGGCGGTCGGTGCGACGGTATTCGCCGTGGCGCGGCACGCCCATTCGGCGGCGGGGCAGATCAGCGCGGTATTCCTCGGGCTTGGGGCGCTGGTCGCATGCGTGAGCTGGTTCCAGATGCGGCTTGAAGACCGCGAGCGGCTGGAGAAATTTGAATTGGACGAACTCGCCCGCTCCAAGGGCAGCGCCACGCTGTTCACGGGCGGCGATGAATCCTTCCCCGCGCAGCAGTCCCGGTTGCAGTTCGAGAGGTTTTTCGTTCCGGGCTTCACCATCCTGCTCCTGCTCGCGCAAGCCGGCGGGGCGTGGTGGTTGTGGCGGGCGCTGCCCCAGCTCGCGGAAGCGCCGCTGCAAAACCAGCTTTTCGCCATGGGCCTTTCGGGCATGTGCTTCCTCGCGCTGTTCCTGCTCGGCAAATACTCCGCCAGCCTCGCCCAGGCGGAAAACCTCCGGCTGCTGCGCCCCGGCGCGGGCTGGCTGCTGCTCGGCGCATATCTCTGTTTCCTCGTGACGGCGGGCGTGGCGGCGGTGGAGGCGGGTTTCCCCAAGGCGGATTTCCATATCGCGCGCGGCCTTGTCGCACTGCTCGGCCTGCTGGCGGTGGAGACGCTGCTCGGCCTCATCTTTGAGATCTACCGCCCGCGCGTGAAGGGCAAGGTCGTCCGCCCGCTCTACGAAAGCCGGCTCGTCGGGCTGCTCTCGCATCCGGAAGGATTGTTCACCACAGCGGCGCGCACCTTGGATTACCAGTTCGGCTTCAAGGTTTCGGAAACGTGGATTTACCGGATGCTCGCGGAGAAACTCCCTGGTTTTGTGCTCGCATTGCTCGCCGCGCTGGCGATTTCAAGCTGCTTCGTTTTCCTCGAACCCGGCGAGCAGGCCGTGCTTGAACGCTTCGGCCAACCCGTCGCCGGCCGCAGCACGCTCGGGCCGGGGCCGCATTTCAAACTGCCCTGGCCGGTGGACAAGCTCTACCGCTTCGAGACCGGCAAGATCCAAAGCTTCAACGTCGGCTTCGTCCCCGACCCCGCGCGCGAACGGGAAAAAACCGTCCTCTGGACCACGAGCCACGCGAAAGAGGAATTCAATCTCCTCGTCGCCAGCCGCGACCAGCAGATCCTCTCCGCCACGAACACGCCCGACACCCAGCAGGCCGTGCCCGTCAACCTCCTCGCCGTCGGTATCCCCGTGCAATACCGCATCACGAACGTCCTCGATTGGGCTTACGGCCACGCCAGCGCCGCTGAATTGCTCGAACAGCTCGCCAACCGCGAGGTCGTCCGCCACCTCGCCGGCGTGGATTTTCTGGACATCATGTCCGTGGACCGCGCGCAGGCCGCCGCCGACTTGCAGCAGCGCATCCAGGCCCGCGCCGCCGAACTTAATCTCGGCGTGGAAATCCTCTTCGTCGGCCTCCAAGGCATTCATCCGCCTACCACCGTCGCACAGGATTTCCAAGCCGTGAACGGCGCCGCGCAGGAAGTGCAGGCGAAAATTCTCCGCGCTCAAGGCGAAACCAACAAGACCGTCCAGCTCGCTGCCGCCGAGTCGCTGGAAAAAATCCGCGCCGCCGAAGGCGCCGCGCTGCGCCGCACCACCGGCGCGACCGCGCAGGCCGCGCGCTTCGCCCACCAGATCGCCGCCTACAATGCCGCGCCATCGGTCTATCCACAGCGGCTCTACCTCCAGACCGTCGCCCGCGCCACCGCTGGCACGCGCAAATACATTGTCGGGCCGACCAACACGCATGACGTTATCCAGCTCAACCTCGAAGACAAATTGCGGCCCGACCTCCTCGACATCACCGTCGAGCCGCCCAAGAAATGATTTATGAAACGTAATTCCCTCATCTTCACCATCGGCGTCCTGCTCGTGCTGGTGTTCGGCGCGCTGCTGTTCAGCTTTCAGGTGCGCCAGAATGAGATCGCCCTCGTCACCACCTTCGGCAAACCCACGCGCTCACTCAACACGGACACCGACCACCCCGAGCCGGGCCTGTTCTTCAAATGGCCCTGGCCCATCCAGAAGGTCCAGAAGTTCGATAAACGCATCCAGAACTTCGAAGGCAAGTTTGAAGAAACCCTCACGCAAGACCGCTATCCGCTGCTCGTCAGCGTCTATTCCGGCTGGACCATCAACAACCCCGCGCTCTTCCGCGAACGCTTCGGCGATTCCATGGACAAGGCCCGCCAGAATCTCGATGGCCTCATCCGCAGTGCCAAGAACGCCGTCGTCGGCAAACACCCCTTCGCGCACTTCATCTCCACCGATGAGACGCAGTTGAAATTCACCGACATTGAGCGCGACATACTCCTCGCCATCCAGCCCGAAGCGAAGGCAAACTACGGCATTGATGTCCGTTTCCTCGGCATCGAACGCCTCGGCCTGCCGGAGAGCATCACGCAGAAAGTTTTTGACCGCATGAAGGAGGAACGCCAGCGTTACGTGCAGAAATTGCAGGCCGACGGCGAGGCCAAGGCTCGCGACATCCGCAGCGCCGCCGACCGCGAACGCACCGAGACCCTCGCCAAGGCCGAGGCCAAAGTCACCGAAATCCGCGGCCAGGCCGACGCCGAAGCCGCCAAGGCGCTCGCCGTCTTCAAGGACAACCCCGAGCTCGCCGTGTTCCTGCTCAAGATCAACGCGCTCGAAGAATCGTTGAAAGACCGCTCCACGCTGATCCTCGACCAGCGCACGCCGCCGTTTGACCTGCTGGATGCCGGCGCGACAAGCGGCTCCAAACCGTTGCTGTCTCCCAAATAACTGCGATGAGCGAGCATCACCACCATCATCATCACGACCACGACCAGAGTCACGATCACACGCACGAGGTTGTGCCGGCCTTGCCCGTGGACACCGGCTCCCGCGCGCTCGAAGAGGCGTTGCGCAGCAGCTTCTTCATCGTCAAGGTCGTCATGGGCATCCTGTTCGTCGTCTTCATTTTCTCCGGCATGAAAACCGTCGGGCCGCAGGAAAAGGCCGTCATCCTGCGCTTCGGCAAGCCGCTCGGCACCGGCGCGGAACAGCTCCTCGGGCCGGGCCTGCACTGGGCGTTCCCGTATCCCATTGATGAAGTCGTCCCGATTCAGATCGGCCAGATCCAGAGCGTCACCTCCAGCGTCGGCTGGTATGCCACCACCGCCGCCGCCGAAGCCGCCGGCACCGAACCACCCCCTGGCCCCTCGCTCAACCCCGCCATTGACGGCTACACCATCACCGGCGACGGCAACGTCCTCCACGCCCGCGCCACGTTGCGCTACCGCATTACCGACCCGCTCACGTATCAATTCAACTTCACCAGCGCCTCCAACATCGTCCAGAACCTCCTGAACAACGCCCTCAATTACGCCGCCGCCCGCACCACCGTGGACTCCGCGCTGCTGAACAACGCCGGCTTCAAGGAACGCGTCCTCGCCCGCGTCAACGAGCAGATCGACACCCTCAAGCTCGGCATCACCCTCGAGCCCAGCGACGTGCGGGTCATCCCGCCGCGCTTCGTGAAGACCGATTTCGAGGCCGTCCTCGCCGCCGAACAGGACCGCAGCAAAGCCGTCCTTGCCGCCCAAGGTTACGCCGCCACCAACGTCCTCGCCGCGCAGGCCGAGGCCAACTCCCTGGTCAACGCCGCCCAGGCGCAGCGCGTCAGCGCCGTGCAATCCGTGTCTGCCGAGGCCAGCGCCTTCACCAGCCAGTTGCCGCAGTATCAGGTGAACCCCGAACTCTTCCGCCAGCGGCTGCTCACCGAGACGTGGGCGCGCATCCTCGCCGGCAAATCCGACAAATTTTTCCTGCCCGAACGCGCCGACGGCAACCCCAGCGAACTGCGCCTGCAATTGAGCCGCGAGCCGCAGAAGGCCAAGACCACCGCCAATCCGTAAGTCAATTATATGCAAGTCACGTCTCTAATGAGCCAGCATGAGCAGGGACCGGAGTGCGGTTGCGGCCACGACCACGAGCATTCCAACGTCAGCCTCCGCTGGCTGCTGCTCGGCCTCGTGCTCGTCCTCAACGCCTTCGCCGTGGACTGGCTCTTCGAGGCCGGCGGCACGGTCGCCAGCTTCAGCGCGTTCTTCGGCGCGCTCATCCTCGGCACGCCCATCGTCATCACCGCCGTCAAGGACCTCAAACGCGGCCGTATGAGCATCAATGAGCTCGTCGCCATCGCCGTCCTCGCCGCGTTCGCCTCCGGCGATTACAAGACCGCCGGCATCGTCGCCTTCTTCATGCTCACCGGCGAACTCATCGAAACCCAGACCGCCGAGGGGGCGCGCGCCAGCATCGAATCCCTCATCAAACTCACGCCCACCAAGGCCCGCCGCATCCGCAAGGACGGCAGCGAGGAGGAAATCGCCGCCAGCCAGCTCGCCGTCGGCGACCTTATCCGCATCCGCCCCGGCGACAACGTCGCGGCGGACGGCCTCATCGTCAGCGGCCAGGGCTCGTTCAACGAGGCCACCATCACCGGCGAATCGTTGCCCGCCGACAAGAAGACCGGCGATGAAGTTTTTGCCGGCACGCAGAATTTAACGGGCGTTTTGGAGATCAAAGTCAGCCGCGCCGGCACGGATACCACGCTCGGCCGCGTCCGCGAACTCATTCTCGCCGCGGAAAAGACCAAGCTGCCCATCATGAAGATCGTGGACCAATACATGAGCTTCTACACGCCGCTCGTGCTGGTGATCGGCGCGCTGGTGTGGGCGTTCACGCACGACCTGACCCGCGTCATCGCCGTGCTCGTCGTGTCGTGCCCGTGCGCGTTCATTCTCGCCACGCCCACCGCGATGGTCGCCGCGCTCTCCGCCGCCGCGCGCCTTGGCATCCTCATCAAGAACGTCGCCGACATCGAGGCCGCCGCCAAAATCAACGCCTTCATCTTCGACAAGACCGGCACGCTCACCACCGGCCAGCTCGCCGTGAGCCGCCTCGCGCCCATCGGCGAAACCAAACCTGCCGAGCTGTTGCTGCTCGCCGCCAGCGCGGAAAAATATTCCAACCATCCCACCGCCAAGGCGCTCGCCGCGCTCGCGGGCGAAGCGGGAGTTCCCTTGACCGAGCCCAAGGATTTCACCGAAACCGCCGGGCGCGGCGTAAAGGCACAGATCGGCGGCGCGAGCGTGCTCGTGGGCCGCGCGCAATGGCTCAAGGATAACGGCATTGACGCGGGCTTCGAGAAATCCGTGGACCTGAAGGAGACGGAAGGCTGGAGCTTGATTTTCGTCGCGCAACACGGGAAATGCGTCGGCTGGGTGGGCTTGCAGGACCAGACGCGCACCGAGGCGCGGGAAGCGCTCACCGAGTTGAAGGAAGCTGGCGTGCGGCGCATCGCGATGGTCAGCGGCGACCGCCAGGTGGTCGCCACGCGCGTCGCCGCCGAAATCGGCTGCGAAGAGGCGCAGGGCGATTGTCTGCCGCAGAACAAGGTGGAATTTGTCCGCGCCATCAAGGCGAAGGGCTACAAGGTCGCCGTCATCGGCGACGGCGTGAACGACGCCCCCGCGCTCGCGGCCGGCGACATCGGCATCGCGATGGGCGCGGCGGGCAGCGAGGTGGCCATCCACAGCGCGACGATTGCGCTCATGAACAACGACCTGCGCCGGCTGCCGTTCCTGGTGAAGCTTTCGCGCAGCACGCGGGCAGTCATCAACCAGAACTTCCTGTTCGGCGTGTTCTTCATCGTCGCCGGGCTGTCGCTCGCGGCGCTGGGCTACGTCGGCCCGATCGTGGCGGCGATCCTGCACAACGCCGGCTCACTCATCGTGATCTTCAACAGCGCGCGGCTGGTGCGCAAAGGCGAGGAGCTGGAGCATTTCCATCCCGAACCCGTCGCGCCCAAGTCCGGCAGCGCGTCCGCTCCCCGGCTGACGCCGAAGCTGGCGTGATTGCCTATGAAGTGTTTCTACCATCCCGCAGTTGACGCGGTTGCCATCTGCAAGAACTGCAACAAGGGCCTTTGCGTTGAATGTGCCAAGGATGTCGGCAACGGGATGGCCTGCATCGGCAGATGCGAGGCGGAAGCTGCGGCGGTGAACGAAGCGATTCAGCGGGGCAAGAAATCCTTTGAAAAGGCGGCGAACACGTATTTCAAGATGGCGCTGTGGGTGGCTTTGCTCGGAGGCTGCATCACCGCCGGCGGCGTGATCACTTCCGCCAAGGGCGGCAAGGGCGGCGGCTCGATTTTGATCGGCCTGATCTTTTTGCTTGGCGCTGCGTTCTATTATTCCTCCGGCCGCGAATATCGCTCCCGTGATTGATTTTTATGCCCGCCGTTGAACCAACTCCGCACTCCACAATCGCCACTCCGCAATCCAGCGGCGAAGTCGTCATCTCCGTGCGCGGGCTGACGAAGGTGTTCAAGGATTTCTGGAACCGCCCCAAGGCACGCGCCGTGGACAATGTGGATTTCGACGTGCGCCGCGGCGAGATCTTCGGCTTGCTCGGGCCGAACGGCTCGGGCAAGTCCACGACCATCAAGCTGCTGCTCGGCCTGCTCCATCCCACGAAGGGACACATCGAGGTCTTCGGCAAATCACCGCGCCACGTGCAGACCAAGTCGCGCATCGGCTATCTGCCGGAGGAATCGTATCTCTACCGCTACCTGAACTCGCGCGAGACGCTGGACTTCTTCGGCAACCTGTTCCATCTGCCCAAAAATGAGCGCGACAACCGCGCGGAGCAGTTGTTGGACATGGTGGGCCTGAACCAGACGCGCACCCGCGCCGTCGGCGAATTTTCCAAGGGCATGCAGCGCCGCATCGG
>JAFMIX010000109.1 GCA_017853785.1 Verrucomicrobiales bacterium | reverse complement strand
AGGTTCTCAGGCCGAACTGGCGACCCAGTTGGAGATCGGCCGTGACGTCCGAAATTTCACCGCCGTCCAAGTCGAGCCGCCCCCCGGTCAATGCACTGAACTCGGAAAAATGCAGGGCGCACTCGTACGCGCCCGGAGCAACTCAACGCCTCACGCTGCCTCCCTTGCGCCGATCGCCCCACGCCCCATGCCTAAATAGCTTTATGAAAATGGAACTCCGAAAATCGTTTCAGTTTGAGGCGGCGCATCTGCTGCCGCTGTTGCCCAAGGCACACAAGTGCCGGCGGCTGCATGGCCACAGTTTTGTGGTGGAAGTCGTGGTCGCGGGCGAATGTGATCCCAAACTCGGCTGGGTGATGGACTACGCAGAGATCAAGGCGGCGTTCAAACCCATCTGGGAAAAGCTTGACCACCGTTACCTCAATGAAATCCCCGGCTTGAAAAATCCCACCAGCGAAGTCGTGGCTGCATGGATCTGGAAGCAACTCAAGCCCAAGCTGCCGTTGCTCACGGAAATCGTCGTGGCCGAGACCTGCACCGCGCGGGCAGTTTATCGGGGGGAGTGAGTGGGGTTGGCGGTGCGACCAGCTTGACGACCTGCTCGATCCAGCCGTCGTCCGCGCTGAAGATCAACTGGAAGCTGACGGATTCACCGGACTTGCCAGCGGGCGCGGCTTGGGAGTTAATGGCGCGGATGAATTTCGATTGGAAAAAACTGCAAGCCTTCGCGCTCGCCGAAGTGGAGGCCACGCTCGCTGCGTTGCCGACGCCATTGCGCGAACCGGCGGCGCAATTGCCGGTGACGTTTGAGCGCCGGCCCAATCGCGGCCTGCAAGCCGATGGCATCGAGGCGGACACGCTGGGAGTTTTCTGCGGGCCGGAATTCGCGGATGAAACGCACAGCCCGCTGCCGCCGCAGATCATTCTGTTCCTCGAAAACATCTGGGAGATGGTGGAGGCGGATGAAAAGATTTTCCGCGAAGAAGTTCGCACGACCTATCTGCACGAACTCGGGCACTACCTCGGGCTCGATGAGGACGAGTTGACGGAACGCGGGCTGGACTGACGGCGCGCTATTCCTTGCCGCCGAATTCAAATGCGCCGAGGTCCGGCTTGCCGTCGTCCCGGCGGGCGGCGCTGGATTGATGGAGGACGTATTGCCGTTCAACGCTTTTTCCGGCGCCGGCATCGCGACACGGCGAAGCTGCGGTCAGGCGAAAATCCTGCGCGGCCAGATTCATGAATCCCGGGGCCGCGCCGCCGAGTCCCGTTTCAGCTCCCGTCACCACGGCTTTTGGCGTCGTGGAAAAACTATTTTTCCAGCCCGGGGGCAGCCAGTTGTGGTCGAGGTGGAGGTTGCCCACGTCTTTCAGCAAGGTGAGTTTGGCTTTCGGTGACGTGAGGTGGACCAGGTTGTTGCGGAATTCGCAGCGCTCGGCGGTGGAGGAAAGCCAGAAGAGCATCGTCATGGTCGGCCGATACGAGACGATGGTGTTGTGGAAAAAGTGGAGCGTCCCTTTGCGGTAATTATCCGGGCGCGGGCTGTCGCCGCCGTAATGGACGACGAACGAGTGGAGATCGGTAGGCAATTTCAGGATCACATTGCCATAGACAAACGTCTCCCGGTAGCCGGGGTCGCGCCGGATGAGCGCGCTGTCCTCGGCGTCCACGAGGTCGAGTTCGCGGTTGCCGCCCTCAATCCAATTGTAGCGCACAACGAGTCCGGCGGAGCGGTCCTTGAGCGCGTTGCCGAGGCAGCCCGGGCGCAGCGGTCCGAAGCGGTTGTATTCAAAGACCAGCCGGATGCCGGCGGAATAGACGTTGTGCTCGAGTCCGCTCTTGGCGGTGCCGTTGTCAAAAATGTGGTTGCCCGTCACCAGAATGTCGCGCGAGACCTGCTGGTCGTTGGAACTGATGAAAAGGCCGTTGCCGCTGTCGCGCAGCACGCAATTGCGGATGGTGAGGTGTTCCGCCTTCTCGACGGTGATGGCGGCGGCGTTCTTGGTGTAATTCTGCCGCTGGCCGGCCGCGTTCGTGAAGGTGTAGGGCGGCCGCGCGCCGCAGACCTCGAGGTTTTCGATGACGATGTGTTGCGGCGTGGTGTCCGGCGGATTCACCGCGCCGCCGATCTTGATGACGCTGCGGACGTCGCCCCAATACTGCAACTCCGGGCGCGTCGTCGCGCCGTCGCCGGAAATCACGGGCCGCCGCCCGGCGGCGTCCGGCACGCCGCGCACGGTGATGGGCGCATCGGGTTTGCCCGCGCGGCAGATGACAAATTTCTCCCGGTACGGCTCGTTGCGGGCGTGGATCAAGACCGTGTCGCCGGGCAACAACTTTTCCCACGGCACGGCCCCGAGGTTGGCGAGCGGTTGCCGCGGGCCAACCTCGTAGGTGGCGGCCCGTGCGTCGTGCGCCAGCACGGAACACCCGAGGGCGGCCAAAATGACAACGCGAAGGTTCACCTGATCATAGTAACCCGCCGAGGCTGCGGCGTTCAATCTGCGATTCGCGATTCACTATTCCCGCCGCAGCGCATAGACTGCCGCCATGAGCGCCACGCTCGTCGTGAACGAAATCTATCTCAGCCTGCAGGGCGAAAGCACCTTTGCCGGGCTGCCGTGCGTGTTCGTGCGCCTCACCGCGTGCGACCTGCGCTGCTCGTATTGCGACACCGCGTATGCCTTCACCGAGGGAAAGAAGCGGCCGCTCGAAGAAGTCGTCACCGAAGTGCGCCGGCTGGCCAAGCCATTCCAAAATTCCGCACTCCGCACTCCGCATTCCGCACTTCCCTTGGTGGAACTCACCGGCGGCGAGCCACTGCTTCAGAGAAATTCCCTTTCGCTCCTGCGGCAGCTCTGCGACGACGGCTTCACCGTGCTCATTGAAACCAGCGGCGCGCACGACATCTCGGCGATCGACCCGCGCGTCCGGCGCATTGTGGATTTGAAATGCCCCAGCAGCGGCGAGGTCGCGCGCAACCGGTTCGAAAATATCCCGCACCTGCGTGCCACGGACGAAATCAAGTTCGTCATCGGCACGGCCGAGGATTACGAGTGGGCGCGGCAACAGATCGCCGCGCACAAGCTCGCCGCGATCTGTCCGCTGCTGATGTCCTGGGTGCATCCGTTGCGCCCGGAACAGCGACACAAGGCGCTCAAGCCTGTGCCGGTAGGTCAGACGCCCATCACGCGCCAGCATCTGGTTGGGCGCATCATTGCCGATGCGCTTCCGGTCCGTTTCCAGGCACAACTGCACAAGATCATCTGGCCGCCGGAACAGCGCGGGGTTTAACCACGAATGGACACGAATCAACACGAACTGCGCTGGAGCACGGCTGTGTGCAAAGCACCAGCCGCAGCAGCTCGAACGTGCTGCGGCTGGGTCTGCGACCACAGCCGCGCTCCGTTGTTTTTGTCATCCGTGTTCCATCCGTGTTTCATCCGTGGCTAATAAATGAAACCCAGCCAAGTCATCCAACTCCTGCGCCGCTACGAATCCCGCAATGTCCTCTACACCGAAGCGGACGGCTCGTGGCCCATTGTTTGGGAGCGGGCGCAGGGCGTCCACATCTGGGACGCGGCGGGCAAAAAGTATCTCGACCTCACCGCCGCATTCGGCGTCGCCGCCGCCGGGCATGCCAATCCGCGCGTCGTTCGCGCCGGCCAGCGGCAGATGGCCACGCTCCTGCACGCGATGGGCGATGTGCATCCGCACGCGCTCAAGGCACAACTGGTGCGGGAGTTGAGCCGCATCACTTTCGAGCGATGGAGCAAGGGGAGAACGACCGGAAAGACTTTGCTCGGCAGTTCTGGTTTCGAGGCGGTCGAAGCGGCGCTCAAGACGGCGGTGCTGGCGACGGGCAAGCGCGGCGTCATCGCATTTGAAGGCGCGTATCATGGGCTCGGCTATGGTGCGCTCAACGCCACCCACCGCGGACATTTTCGCTCGCCGTTCCGTTTGCAGCTCCGCGAGTTCGGCAGCTTCGTGAAGTTTCCAAGCGCTCGTGCCGAGCTGAAGACGGTGGAGCAATCCATCCGCAAAATCTTCCGCTGCGAAAAGATTGGTGCGATTCTCGTCGAGCCGGTGCAGGCGCGCGGCGGTTGCAATATTCCGCCGCGCGAATTTCTGCCGTTGCTCCGCCGGCTCTGCGATCAGCACGGCGCGCTGCTCATCCTCGATGAAATTTATACGGGGTTCGGCCGCACCGGAAAATGGTTCGCCTGCGAACACAGCGGCGTCACGCCCGACCTGATCTGTCTGGGCAAGGCGCTTACCGGCGGCTTCCCGCTCTCGGCTTGCGTCGGGCGCGCGGACGTGATGGACGCCGCTTGGCCCGCCTCCACCGGCGAGGCCATCCACACCAGCACGTTCCTCGGCCATCCCGTCGGCTGCGCAATGACGTTGGCGCAGATCGCGGAAATTCAGCGGCTGAGACTCTGGGAGCGCAGCGCGCGGCTGGGTAATGTTTTGTTGGACGAATTGTCCAAAGTCCAAGGCCCAAAGTCCGAAGTTGTCTGCGTTGCGCGGGGCGTGGGTTTGATGGCCGCCGTGGAATTGGTTTTACCGGATGGAAAGCCTGCTACCCAGGTGGCGCTGGACGCCATCAAGCGGCTGCTGTATCGCGGCTACATCTTTCTGCCCGAAGGCGAGCACGGCAATATCATCAGCTTAACGCCGCCGCTGACGATTTCAGCAGCGGAACTGCAGCGGGCGGTCGGCGCGCTGGCGGAGGTGTTGCGGTGAAGCTTTCTGAAATGCGCGAGCTGTTGTCCACGCGGCAGCTTCAGCTCACCAAATCTCTCGGCCAGAATTTTCTGCACGACGCCCACCAGCTCCGGCGCATTGTGGCCGCCGCCGAATTGACGCCGGCGGACAAGGTGCTGGAAATCGGGCCGGGGCTGGGGCCGCTCACGGAACTGCTTGTGGAACAAGCCGGCGAAGTGCTCGCCATCGAAAAAGACACGCGGCTGGTGGAGATTTTGCGGGAGCGTTTCTGTCCTCCAGCCACCACCCTCCATCCTCGTTTTGAGCTGCTGGCTGCCGACGCGCTCGCTGTGCTCGAGCACGAGGTCCGCGACTGGCGCGATTGGAAACTGGTCGCCAACCTGCCGTATTCCGTGGCGTCGCCGATCTTGGTGGAGCTGGCGCAAACGCCGCTCCGACCGGCGCGGCTGGTCGCGACGCTGCAACTGGAAGTGGCCAAGCGGCTCATGGCAGGGGCGGACGACGATGATTACGGCGTGCTGACGTTGCTCGTGCAATTGCGCTACGAACCGCGCGGCTGGTTCAAGATTCCCTCGGACTGTTTCTTTCCCGCGCCGGACGTGGACTCGGCGTGCGTGTGTCTCGTGCGGCGCGAGACGCCGCTGCTGCCGGAAGCGCAACACGCCACGTTCGAGAAGATCGTGAAGCGCGCGTTCTCGCAGCGGCGGAAGATGATGCTGAAGCTGCTCAAACAGGACTGGCCGGCGGAGAGGCTGGCAGCGGCGTTCACCGCCCTGAACATCTCGCCGCAGGAGCGCGGGGAAAAGTTGAGCCTGGAGCAGTTTGTGGCATTGACCAAACAATTGAGCCAACAACATGACCGAAGAAATCTTTGATATCGTCAACGAGCGCGACGAGGTGATTGGCCAGCGGACGCGGAAGGACGTGCATCGGCTCGGGCTGCTGCACCGCGCGGTGCATGTGCTGGTGTTCAATGCGCGCGGCGAAGTGTTTCTCCAGAAACGCTCGATGTCCAAGGACAAATGCCCCGGCCTGTGGGATTCCTCGGCGAGCGGGCACGTGGATTCCGGCGAGGCCTACGACGCTACGGCGGTGCGCGAGTTGCGCGAGGAAATCGGCTTAACGGCAGCGCAGACTCCGGAGCGGATTCTCCGCATCGAGGCCTGCGCGGAGACGGACGCGGAGTTCGTGTGGGTCTATCGCTGCGAGGCGGAGGGGCCGTTCACGCTGCACCCCGGCGAGATCGAGCGCGGGGATTGGTTTGCGCCTGAGGCCGTGACGCGCTGGATCAATGAGAAGCCGCAGGATTTCGCGCCGGCGTTTGTTTTTATCTGGAAAAAAGTGGCGGCAGAGCAACGCTGAATCCGGTCATCACTGGAAGGCGAATCCCGCCGGGCGTTCGACCAGGTGGAGCAGGTTGCCTTCGGCGTCCTCGAAGAACAGCACGCGGCCGCCGCCGCCGGCGTTGCCGATGTCGGCGGTGAATTTCACGCCGCGCGATTCAAGTTCCGCTTTGGCCGCCTCGATGGAGTCCACGCGCAACGCCAGATGCCGCAGCCCGGCGAGCTTATTGTCGGCGGTATCCGGCAGCGCCCGGGTGGCGGTGTAAATCTCAAAAACCATGCCGGCGACTTGCACGAAATAGACCGGCGCGGTCGTGCCGCCGGTCAAAACCAATTTGCCGCCGAGCTTGCGGACATACCAATCTTTCAGCGCGGCCGGGTCGCGCGCGGGCAAGCCGAGATGTTCTAGGTTGAATTGCATGGAGTCAATTTACGCGATTGCGGGCGGGAGGCACGAAGAATTGCCTCGCGCCGGTCCGCCGTGGCTTGACGCTGGGAGAGCCCTCCGATACGTTGCGACCACTAAATTTATGGATACCAAGAACTTTCTCGTGCCAATGGTCGTGGAGCAAACCGGTCGCGGCGAACGCGGCTATGACATCTACTCGCGGCTGCTCGTGGACCGCATCGTGTTCCTCGGCACGCCGGTGGACGACATGGTCGCCAACCTCATCATCGCGCAACTGCTCTTCCTCCAGATGAGCGACCCGAAGAAGGATATCCATCTCTACATCAACTCCCCCGGCGGCAGCGTCACTGCTGGACTGGCAATTTACGACACGATGCAGTTCATGACCTGCGACGTGAACACCTACTGCATCGGGCAGGCGGCGAGCATGGGTGCGGTGCTGCTCTGCGGCGGCACGAAGGGCAAGCGTTATGCGCTGCCGAACGCGAACATCATGATCCACCAAGTGCTTGGTGGTGCGGAAGGTCAGGCCAGCGACGTGGAAATCCGCGTCAAATTCATGCTCAAGCTGAAACAGCGACTGAACGCAATCATTTCCAAGCACACCGGCAAATCTGTTGACCAGGTGGAGAAGGACTGCGACCGCGATAATTTCATGTCCGCCGAGGAAGCCAAGGCCTACGGCCTGGTGGATCATGTCGTCGAATCCCGCAAGCAGATCCCCAATCTGGCAGAGAAGAGTTCGGTGATTGTTTGATGCGGTTGTAAATCCCCATGGCCAAATCGAACAACATCACGATGTGCAGTTTCTGCGGCAAGTCGCACGCGGAAGTCCGCAAGCTCATCTCCGGCCCCGGCGTTTACATCTGCGACAACTGCGTCATCCTCTGCAAGAACGTCCTCGACAAGGAGCTGTCCACCGAGGCGAAAAAGACCGAACTG
>JAFMIX010000108.1 GCA_017853785.1 Verrucomicrobiales bacterium | reverse complement strand
GCATGACGAAATCAGTTTTCACCGGTCCGGTCTTCGTGGTGCGCGACAACATCGACACCGACCAGATCATCTCTGCGAAATATCTCAACCTCGTCCCCACCATCGCCGAGGAATACGAGAAGCTTGGCAGCTACGCGCTGGATGGTCTGCCGGCGTCGCTTTACCCCATGCGCTACGTCATGGAAGGACAGCTCGACAGCAAATATCCCATCGTCGTGGCCGGCAAAAATTTCGGCTGCGGCAGCTCGCGCGAACACGCGCCCATCGCCATGGGCTCGGCGAACTGCGAGATCGTCCTCGCCGAAAGTTTCGCGCGCATCTTCTTCCGCAACTGCGTCGCTACCGGCGAACTTTACCCCTGCGAATGCGCCGACCGCCTCTGCGATATCCTCAAGACCGGCGACGTCGTCACCGTGGACCTCGACGCCGCCACCGTGACCGTGCAGGCCACCGGCAAGGTATATTCCTTCAAGCCGCTCGGCGATGTGCGTCCCGTCGTGGACGCCGGCGGGCTGTTCAATTTCGCGCGGCAGAGCGGCATGATTGCGAAGTGAACCTGTAGCGGCGCTCTGTAAGCGTCGCTGAAAACGCGGCGCGCCCAAGCCGCCGCTACCAAATGAACCTCCTTCCGACTCCCCGGTCGCTCCAAAAGTCGCCGGGGAGTTTTTCTTTGCCGGAAAGAGTGCCGTTGCTGCGGCCTGTCAAAATCCTCCCCGCCGCTAGCGCGCCCGAGCATTCCGAAGGCTACGCGCTCAACATCACGCCGCGCGGCGTTGAGATTGCCTTCCGCTCCGCCGCCGGCCGGCGCGCCGCCCTCGCCACGCTGCGGCAGGTCATCCGCCAGCACGGCCGCCGCCTGCCGTGCCTGCGCATCCGCGACTGGCCGGATTTCGCCCGTCGTGGCGTCATGCTCGACGTCTCCCGCGGTCGCGTGCCGAGGCTTGCCACCTTGCTTGACCTCGCCGAGCGGCTCGCTGATTTCAAGATCAACGAGCTGCAACTCTACACCGAACACACCTTCGCCTATCGCCGCTATAAACCCGTCTGGCAAAGCTGGGGCGCGCTCACCGCGAATGAAATCCGCACGCTCGCCGCGCGCTGCCGTGAGCTCGGCATCGACCTCGTGCCGAACCAGAATTCCTTCGGCCACCTCCGCGAATTCCTCGCGCATCCGCCGCTGGCGAACCTCGCCGAAGTCCCTGCGCCCTACGCCAGTGCCGCCGGCGATTTCCTCCGCTACCCGAGCACGCTCGCGCCGAATCATCCCGGCACGCTGCCGTTCCTCCGCGGGCTTTACGACGAACTGCTCCCGAACTTTTCCAGCCGCTTCTTCAACGTCGGCTGCGACGAGACGTGGGATTTGGGTCGCGGCCAGAGCAAAAAGCTTTGCGCGCGCCGCAGTCAGGGCCGCGTCTATCTCGACTTCCTGAAAAAAATTCACCGCGAGGTCGCCTGCCGAAAGCGCACGATGATGTTCTGGGGCGACATCATCCTGAAATACCCGCAACTCATCCGCGAACTCCCGCACGACGCCGTCGCCCTGAACTGGGGCTACGAGGCCGATCATCCGTTCAACGCGGAAGCCGCACGGTTTGCGAAGGCGAAAATCCCGTTCTACGTCTGCCCTGGCACATCGACGTGGCAGACGCTCACCGGCAAACACGACAATGCCTTCGCCAACCTCCGCGCTGCCGCGAGAGCCGGAAAGAAACACGGCGCGCGCGGTTACCTCATCACCGATTGGGGCGATGGCGGCCATCCGCAGCCGCTCGCAGTGAGCTGGCCATTGTTCGCCGCAGGCGCAGCGCTTGCGTGGAATGCAAAAGGTTTCAACGAAGCGCAACTTCCCGCCGTCTTGAGCCGCGACATCTTCGACGATGCCTCCGGCAAAGTCGCGGCGGCGGCGCTGCGGCTCGGGCGGGCACACCGCAAGCTCGGCGTAACCGCGCCGAACGAGACGCCGCTCGGCACGGTCGTCGCCGCGTATCCGGCGGCGCGGCGAGAATTGTTCTGCCGCAACGGACCGAAGTGGTTTTCCAAAATTCCCGCGCCGAAGATTCGGGTGGCGTTGCGGGAAATTGATAGACAGATTGAGATGATCCGTTCCGCGAAGGCCGACCGGCAGGTTGGCTCTGCCAACGGCAAAAAAGTTCTGACGCGCGAACTGGAGTTGGCCGCGCGCATGGCGGCGGAGTCGTGTCATTTCATGCTGTGGCAGCAGGCGGTGGTAGCGGGGCAGGGCGTCAAGGCGCGGCGACTGGCGCTGGCGGGAATCGTCCGGCTGAAAAAAATCGAGCGCGAGTTCGAGCGGTATTGGCCGGCACGGAACAAGGGTTCAACCCGCAAATGTGCGTCGTTCTTGCATTGGCGCATCGCCGATTACCGACGGGGGCAGACGTTAGGCTAGCGCGGCGCGGTGTTGGTGGCGGGTTCTTCGAAGCGCACGACGGTTTCGCCGGGTTTGGCGTAGCCGAATTTTTCGCGGGCGAGCCGTTCCACCGCCTTGGGGTCGGTGCGCAGGGCGTCCATGGAGGCCTTCAATTGCCGGGCGGTTTCCTCTTCTTTCTGGATCTGACCGTCCTTGGTGAGAATGTCCTTCCGCATCCGTTCGTTGCGCTGAATGAGCGGCAAATACCAGATGATGACGGCGAGCACGGCAGCAATCCCAATGAGCACAATCACCACGCGGGTGAGTTTGCTCCAGATGCCCAAATCAACGTCGTTCATGGCAGCTATTCAAGCATGGTTGCCCGTTTTAGGAAATACATTTAGCGGGCGCCGCGTTTCCAGCCGGCCAGCCGGCCATCCGGGCTGAATGTCAGGCGCAGATAATATTCAGGCGTGGTCATGGTGTCCATGTAGCGCGGCGGCAGCATGCCGTAACCATACGGCGTGGTGTAAGCGTAGCCGGGGCCGCTGAATACCTGCGTCTGGCTGCGCTGGGTGATCCATTCGCCGACGATACTACCATCGGCCAGCTTGGCCTGCTTGTCCGGCGGGCCGATTTCGGTGACGGTCTGGTCGAAGGTATAAACGCCGACGCGCGCGGCCCAGTTGATCTTGGGGGTGGTGACACAACCGGCGAGAAGCAGCAAGGCCGGCAGCAGCAGGCCGATTGCAGGGCGAAGGATTGAAAGTTTCATGCAGATAATCTACTCTCCAGCCAAGCGGGCGCAACCGTGATTGGGGTTGTCAGTGCGGGGGCGTAGCGGTAACACTTCTGTTCCATGATTAAAGCCTTGCTATTGATTGTTTATGCGGTGCCGACCTGGGAGCGGATCGTCGAAGCCCAGCGCGGCGTGCTCCTGGTGCTGCTGATCCATCTGCTGCCACTCATGCTGCTGGCTTCGGCGGGAGAATTTTACGGACTGACGCATTGGGGCAAGCAGCGCGCGGAATTCGGCAAACCCACCCTTGTAGCCTCCGAAGCGGCTCTGCGCTATCAAGCCCTCAAGTTCGGCCTCGGGCTGGCGGTGGTTTTTCTGACGGCGCAAATCATCAAGTCCATCGGCCAGAGCTTCCACGGTCGCCACACCTATCAACAGGGATTCACGTTGGTCGCCTACGCGATCAGCCCGCTGTTTCTGATGCAACCGGTCAGTGGCCTGCCGCTCATGCCGGCTTGGGTGGTCTGGGCGGTGGGCATCTGCTTGACGGCTTCGGCACTTTACCCGGGGTTGCCGCGCGTGATGCTGCCCGACCCGCCGGCCACGCTTGGGCTGTATTTCATGAGCGTGCTCACGTTGGTCGGGCTGACGGCGTTGGTGCAATTTCTCGCCGGCAAATTCCTTGAGCACCAGATCCAACTGACGGCGGCGGTCCCGGCGGTGGTGCCGCATGTGAAGTGAATTCGCTCCAGCGCGGGCGTCAGTGGTGGAGTTTTTGCAATGCCACTTTGACCACCCAGCCAGCTTGTTCCAATGCCGCTTGTGCCGCCGCGGCGTCCGCGCCGGTCAATTCCCGCACAATCCGCACCGCGCGGTCGCGTAGCTTCACGTTGCTGGGATTCAAGTCCACCATCAGATTGCTGCACACCTTGCCGAGCTGCACCATTGCCAGCGTGGTGAAAATATTCAACACCAGCTTCGTGGCTGTGCCCGCCTTAAGCCGCGTCGAGCCGGTCAGGATTTCCGGTCCGGTGTCCGGCGCGATGACGACATCGGGCTTCGAGCCGCGCGGGATTTTTAAGTGCGGATTGAAGCACAGCAAAACCGTCTTCGCGCCGCGCCGTTGCGCTGCGCCCAGCGCGCCCCAGACGAACGGCGTCCGCCCGCTGGCTGCGATGCCCACCACCACGTCGCGCGGGGTGATGCCGCGAAACTCCACCGCCCGCGCGCCTGCCGCCGCGTCGTCCTCCGCGCCCTCCACGGCGGACCAGATGGCCTGCTGCCCGCCCGCGATGATGGCTTGAACCATGTCTGGCGGCGTGCGAAACGTGGGCGGACACTCGCTCGCATCCAGCACGCCGAACCGTCCACTCGTGCCCGCGCCAACGTAGAGCAATCTTCCGCCGCCGCGCAATGCGCGCACGATGAGTTCGACGCTGCGGGCGATTTCCCGGCGCTTCAGGAGCAGCGCCGCGGGAATTTTCGCATCCTCGGAAAGCATGAGGCGGATTGCCGCGTCTGTGGTGAGTTTGTCCAACTTCAGCGAGCGCGGGTGGCGCTGCTCGGTGGGCGGCAGTTCGGCCGGCTGGGCATTCAACTCAGCTGGTTTATGCCCTGCAAGTTCGTTGATGTCAGGTATCGGAACTCGGGCGTCAGACATCGCCAGTGCCACCGCACCCCAGACACTTTCACGTTCGAGCCGGATGATGCCGGCACGTGGCCATTCGGCTTTGATGCGTCCCGCAACCGCTGCGGCAAATGATGGCTGCTTGAGCAGGTTGCTGCCGGAGAAGATGAATTCCACCAGCTCGCCCGCGCGGGCCAACCTGCGGGCGCAAGCGAGCGCGTCATAGACGAGCGGCACGGTCGAGCGCTCCAATATGTGGCCGGCCAGAGAGTCCTTGCGTTCGGCTGCCGCAAAAACTTCCCGGGCGAGCGCGGCGATTTCTGGCTTGGCGGCGGCTTGCGCCCAGCCGATAAAATCGTCCGGCTCGTTGAGTTGTAGCGCGCTGAGAAGCCGTTGGCCCAGTTTGGGCAACGCGCCGGATTGGTCATACTGAGAGATGGCTGTCTTGAGCGCCCGCAAGCCGATGTCATATCCGCTGCCGCCGTCGCCGAGAATATGTCCCCAGCCGCCGACCTTCGCGGTTTTGCCCGTCGGAGTCTTGCCGAAACAGCATGAGCCGGTGCCGCTCAACACCAATACGCGGGTGACAGGCGTCTGGAGACGAGTGACGGGGGCGGCGGCGAGCGCAGTTTCGAGATCATTCGTGGCGACGCAGGGAACCCGCGGCCAGGCCTTGGCTGCGGCAGCGCGGATGCGATGCCGGTCTGCCTCGGTGCGGGCGCCAGCCATGCCGATGCCGAGTGCGGTCGGGTGCGGGAAACTTTTTGCGAGGGCGCGGAAATGTTTTGCGAGTTGGGCGGCATCGAGCAGACGCAGATTGGCCGGTCCGGATTCAATGCGCTTGAGTTGTTTGCCGCCGGCATCGGCGAGCAAGGCGACGGTGCGGGTGCCGCCACATTCGATGCCGAGGAACTGTGGCGCGGTCGTAAGGCGGGAATTTTTTTTCATCTGCGAGAAATCCGGTCAATGCGGGGGCGATACCAGAGAAATAACACCGTGACCTGCCTTCAGTGAAGACTCGTTGCCAACCAGAAGCCGCCGACCAGTATCGCCGCGCCGGCGCAACCGAAGGCAAACCGCTGGTAAAGCTGGCCACTGCGAACTGAACAACGGCGGGCGATGACGCCCATGCCCCACGAAAATCCTGCCATTGCCGTCACCGTGCCGACCGCAAAAGCCAGCAGATAGCCAAAGGCATCCCAGCGAGAAGTGAACGCCAGCACGGGCAGGACCCCAAGGAAGTGCGAGCTGCCCGCCAGTCCATGCAAGGTCCCGATCCCGAAAGCGGCATGGGTGTGATGGGAATGGGCGGCCGCTTCCTCATTTTTCTTTGGATGCGTGTGGATGTGAACGTGCACATGGCGGTTGCCGTTGTGTTCGTGCTCATGGGTGTGAATGGAATGCTGCGTGGCCTTGCGCCAGGCCCACAAGCCAATGCCCACCAGCATGACTCCGACAAAGCGTTCACCCCATGCCGAGATCAGCGCTACGGGAATCAGATCCCGCAACAGCAACGAAAGTACTCCCACCAACGCCACTCCCGCCGAATGGCCGATACCCCAGCGCACGCCGGGAACCCACGCGCGCGCGGGTTGGCGCGCGGCCAGCGGCGCGACGGCTGCCAGATGATCCGGTCCGGTAAGCACATGGACCAGTCCGGCGATGAATCCGGTGATGACTGCAATCATAAACGATACAAATGTTGTGGCTGTCAGTATGCGCTCGCTGCTCGGACAGCGCAAAGCAAACCTTGGCGAGTGTGAACCCGATTCTGCCGCGCCAATGAAACAACCCCGGCCCTCGTCAGAGTGCCGGGGTTTTGATGGAAATGAGTGAGGTTCAGCCTTGGAGCAGCGTCGCACCCTGGCCGGGGCGGGAGACGAACATGGTGGGCTTGATGCCGGTGCGCTTGGAGTATTCGGCCTCGATGGTTTTCATCACGGAATCCACCTTGTCGGTCTTTACCAGCGCAACGGTGCAGCCGCCGAAGCCACCGCCGGTCATGCGGCAGCCGATGACGCCGCCCTTCATGCCGATGTTCTGGGCGATCTCCACGACGGCGTCGAGTTCGGGGCAGCTGACTTCGTAATCGTCCTTGAGCGAGTAATGGCTGGCATACATGAGCTGGCCGACGGTGGGCCAGTTGCCGGCGCGGATGCCTTCGGCGGCGTGCGGCGTCCGCTCGATTTCGCCGATGACGTGCCGGGCGCGGCGGTAAACGACTTCGTCCATTTGGCTCTTGTGCTTTTCCAACTGCTCCGGCGTGGCATCGCGCAGAGAGGCGACGCCAAGGGCCTTGGCGGCGGCTTCGCATTGCTTCCGGCGCGTGGGGTATTCGCTGCCGGTGAGTTCGTGTTTGACGTTCGTGTTGGTGATGAGCACGGCGACGGTGGGGTCGCTCATCGGCACGAGGTCGAATTTGCGGGTGCGGCAGTCGAGCAGGAGGATGTGGCTTTCCTTGCCGAGCGCAGAGATGAACTGGTCCATGATGCCGCAGGGCATGCCGGCGTAATCGTGTTCGGCTTTCTGGCAGAGCAGGGCCTTCTCGACGGGGTCGAGTTTCTTGCCGGTGACGGCTTCGAGCAACGTGGCGGTGGCGACTTCGAGGGACGCGCTGCTGGAGAGGCCGCCGCCGAGGGGGACGTTGGAGTTCAGGACGGCGTCGAAGCCCACGGGCTTGAGACCGCGCGCGACGA
>JAFMIX010000107.1 GCA_017853785.1 Verrucomicrobiales bacterium | reverse complement strand
GATGTTGCCGGCGACGTGATGGATGTCCGCATCCTCGAAGCAGCGGACCACCTGCACGATGGCGTCCACTTCACGAATGTGGGAGAGGAACTTGTTGCCAAGGCCTTCGCCCGCCGCCGCGCCTTTGACGAGGCCGGCGATGTCCACGAACTCGATGGCCGCCGGGATGACGACGCCGGTCTTGGCGATCTTTTGCAGGACGAACAGGCGTTCGTCCGGCACGGTGACGATGCCCACATTCGGATCGATGGTGCAGAAGGGGTAGTTGGCCGCCTCCGCCTTGCGCGAGCGGGTGAGGGCGTTGAACAGGGTTGACTTGCCCACGTTGGGCAGACCGACGATTCCAGCTTTGAGCATAAATTTGGAACGCAAAGGAACGCAGAGAACGACCGCCAAATAAAGCAAAACTTTCGGTTTTCTGCGTTGATTCGGGGTTGTTACCACGGGCCAGTTAGGCTGCCTAATTCCGGTCAGGCCAGGGGGCGGGTCGCAAAAATCTGTGGCGCATGGCCGCCACCTCGGATAGCTTGCCGGTGCCTATGAGCGCGAAAAGAATCGCGGCCAATGACACATTGACCAAGGAATTTCAAATCGGCAACAAGCTCGGCATCCATGCCCGCCCGGCGGCCATGTTTGTGCGCGTCACCAACAAGTTCGCCTGCAACATCTTTGTCGAAAAGGACGGCGAGAAGGTCAACGGCAAGTCCATCATGGGTCTCATGATGCTCGCCGCCGGCCCGGGCAGCAAAATCAAGGTCCACGCCATCGGCCAGGATGCCGGCCCCGCCCTGGTCGAGATTGAGGCGCTCATCACCCGCAAATTCGACGAGGACTGAAGCCGCCATGCCCGCCAAAAAATCCACGCGCAAAAAAATCACGGCCGCCGCCCGCAGTCTGGCCGGCAAGGTGGTCAAAGCCGTCAAAGCCGCGCCCGGCAGCCTCAAGAAAGTCGCGCGCAAATCCCTCGCCTCCGCCCGGACCGCCGTCGCCAAAAAAACCACCCGCGCCACGGCCAAGAAAACCAGCGCCAAGAAATCCCCCGGCGCACTCCGCGCCCAGGCCACGCCAAAAATCAAGTCCACCGTGTTCCCGGTTTCCCAACCCGCCGCCGCGCCCGCGCCTGCCGCGGCCGCGCCGCACCGGAAGAAATTGCCGGAGGCTTACGGCACCAAGCAATTGTTCCTCATCGCCCGCGATCCGCGCTGGCTGTTCGCGCAATGGGATTTCACCACTGCGGAACTCCGCACCCACGCCAAGCGCGCCGCCGGCGGCCACCTGACCTTGCGCATCTTCAAGGACGCGCTCCCGGGCGTGCCGGTCGCGGAAGCCAAGCTGCCCGTCGAGGCGCGCCACTGGTTCGTGCCGGTCGGCGAGGGCGAGACGTGCTACGTCGCCGAGATCGGCTACCAGCGCAAGCCCGGCGGCTGGGAAAGCCTGGCAATCTCGCGCCCGGCGGCGACTCCCCCGGATACCATCGCGCCGGACATGGCCGGGTTGATGGCGACCATTCCGCCGGATGTGCCGTTTCAGGAAGTGATGCGGCAATTCGGCGCGTCGCTGGCAAAAAATCTTCCGCTGATCGAAGCCATCGAACAGGTCCGAGCCACCGGCTGGGATGGCCGGCCGGCGGTCACCACCTTCCCCGCCGGGCAACGCTGGACCCCGCGGCAAGCCCGCGAACTGGCACGCCTCGCCGGCGCCCAGAGCATCTGCAACCGCATCGCCACCGAACTCGCGGGTCTCAGCTCGGCGGATATCCTCCGGGAAATTCCTGCCGCCGCCGAACTGCCGCAACCGACCCCGGCTGCATCAGGTCCAGCGGCGCCGCCATCCCGGATCTCGCCTGATGCGCTCGCGGCGGAATCCGCCCTCTCTTCCCCCGCCGGCGGCTGGAGCGGCACCCTGACCTGATGCCCGGCCTGAATGAATCCTTACCAAAAAGGTGCGAAACTGCTGCTGCGGGTCATGGCCCTCGGGCTGATCATCGTCGGCGGTCTGTTCGGCGCCATTGAACTGCTGGGGCAACGCGCCAATTCAAGGGCGTTGCAACTGGTGCCGGTGATCATGGGCTCGGCGGGGTTTCTCGCGGGCGTGGTTTTGTTCCTCGCCAGCGCCAAGATCGCCGCGCGGTGGACGCAGGACTTCGACGAATAACTTTTCTCCGAACCTACCTCCATGCCCGGTTATTTCTCCCTCGTGCTGCACGCCCACCTGCCGTTTGTGCGGCATCCCGAACACGAAAAATCCCTTGAGGAAAGCTGGCTCTTTGAGGCCATCACCGAGACCTACGTGCCGCTCGTCCAGATGCTGGACCGCTGGCGGCGCGCCGGCGTCCCCGCGCGGTTCACGCTCACGCTCACTCCGACCCTGTGCGCGATGTTGAGCGACCAGTTGCTCCGCGACCGCTACCAGCAACAGCTCGAAAACCTCATCGAACTCTCCGCGCGCGAGGTGCGCCGCACCCAGTGGGACTCCAGGTTCCATGACCTGGCAAAAATGTATCTCGCCGGCTTCACCGCCGTGCGGCAGACGTACCTCGCGCACCAGCGCGATCTCATCGGCGCGTTCCGGGAGTTTCAGGACGCGGGCCGGCTGGAGATCATCACCAGCGCCGCCACGCACGCGCTACTGCCGTTGCTGGCGGATCACGAACCGTCGTTGCGCGCGCAGATTCTCACCGCGCGCGACCAGTATCGCTGCTGGTTCGGCCGCGACCCCTACGGCATCTGGCTGCCGGAGTGCGGTTACGTCGCCGGCCTCGACCGCATCCTGCAGGAAGCCAACCTCCGCTGGTTCATTACCGATACGCACGGGCTGCTGCACGCGCGACCGCGTCCGGCCGGTGGCGTGTTCGCGCCGGTGTTCACGCCGCATGGCATCGCGGCCTTCGGGCGCGACCGCCATTCCGCCGAACAGGTGTGGAGCCGCACCGGCGGTTATCCCGGCGACCCGCGCTACCGGGATTTCTACCGCGACATCGGCTTCGACCTCGACCACGAATACGTCAAGCCCTGCCTGCCCGCGCCGCACGTGCGGGGCTTCACCGGCATCAAGTATCACCGCGTCACCGGGACGACCGGCGAGAAACAAGTTTACGACCGCGCCGCCGCATTGCGCGCCGCCGATGAGCACGCGAACCACTTCCTGCACGACCGCATCCGGCAATTCCAGCGCGTGGGCAAGATCATGGGCCGCCCCCCGCATGTCGTCGCGCCCTACGACGCGGAGTTGTTCGGTCACTGGTGGAGCGAAGGCGTGGAGTTTCTGGATTTGTTTGTGCGCAAGGCCGTCTACGACCAGAAGGAATTCACCCTCTCCACGCCCACGGAATACCTGCGGGCGCACCCCACGCAACAGGTCGCCACGCCGGCCGCCTCGAGCTGGGGCGAGGCCGGCCATTGGAGCGTGTGGCTCAACGACCACAACGCCTGGATTTATCCGCATCTCCGGGTCGCGCAGGACCGCATGACCGAATTGGCCCGGCGGTATCAGAACCATGATGGTGCCTTGCAGAAACGCGCCCTCAAACAGGCCGCCCGCGAACTCCTCCTCGCTCAGGCCAGCGACTGGCCCTTCATCATCCGCACCGGCACCAGCCCGGAGTACGCCCGCACCCGCATCGAGGAACACCTGCTGCGCTTCACCGCGCTCTACGAACAGATCCAGGCGGGCAAAATCATCGAGCCGGGGCTGCGCCAGATGGAAACCGCGGACAACCTCTTTCCGAATCTGAACTACCGCTACTGGGCCTGACCCGGTTCAGCGGAACGGCGCGGCGAGGTCGAAGTTGAAGATCAATTGCAGGCCCGTGACCAGCAGCGTCGCCTGGATCATGCGCAGAAAAGTCTTTTCGGAGAACCGCCGGTTCAGCCACACGCCCAGCCACACCCCGAGCGGCACGAGCGTAAAAAACTTGGCGCTCACCAGCAGCGTGGCCGGCGTGATCAACGCCTCCGGCGCAAACACCGGCAGGTCCACCAGCGACCGGTCCACGGCGAAGAACGGCAGCTTGATCCAGTTCACGAACGCGAACAACAGGATGCTCGTGCCCATGAAGACCTCCTTCGGCAGCCGCTGCGGCACCAGGAACATCGCCGCCACCGGCCCGGCCCCGTGCGCGAAGGTCGAGGTGATGCCCATGCCGATGCCGCACGGCACGCCCACCGCGTGGTTCGGCGTGAACGCGCCTTCCGCGCGGAACAGCCGCTCCTTCACGAATTGGAAAACCACGAACAACACCGCGATGACGCCGATGGCGATGTTGAGCTGGCGCGGGGAAAATTTTCCGATGAGCTGCACGCCGATTACCACGCCAACCACCACGCCGGGCAGGAGGAACTTGAGATTCTCCTTCCGCCACTTGCCCCAGTAGTGGTAAAGCGAGAAAGCGTCGCCCGCGCACAGCAAGGGCAGCAGGATGCCGATGGCCGGCTTCGAGCCGAACGCCAGCACGCACAGCGGCGTGACCAGCATCCCGAGGCCACCGCCAAAGCCCGCCTTCGCGACGCCGATGAACAGCACCGCGAAACCCGCCAGCAAAAGTGAAGGCCACTCCATGTCGCGCTTTCGTGTAGGCGAAGCCGTCCGGGAAAGCGAGGGGGAAATCTATCCGGGCGGCGGACAGAGCTCCGACTTGAAATTCAATCCCGCCTGTTGCAGCCGTTTCACCAACCGCCGATTCACCGAATCGCTGTGCCAGCGGATGACGCTCTCCGCCACCGCCGCGCTCACGCCGGCATCTTGCATCAGCCGCGGCGCGCCCGCCGCGAACACCGCGCCCACCGTCGGAAAACCTGTCGCGAGCAATCGCGCTTCCGCCGCCCCGACCAGCGGAATCTCCAGCCCAAAAAGCAACCGCCACACCTCGCGCTGCCGGCTCGCCGCGATGGCTTCCCAAAATTTCCGCGCCGCCACTTCGTCCCCGCCCGGCAATGCCGCCAGCTCCGACACCTTGAGCCGGTAAAGTTCCGCGACATCGCGCACGAGTCCGCGCCCCACGAGCAAAGCGATGAGCGCAGCGTCCGCACCGGGAAGATCCATCACCTCGGGGGCGCACCAATGGGCCAGTCCGCGCCGCACCTGCGCCGGACAATCGGGATTGGAACACACTGGCTCGGCGACAGAGTCCGCCAGCATCAGCTGGGAGCCGCACTCGGGACAGGTTTTTGTAGCAGCGGAGGGTTTCGCTCCGGAATCACCTCCCGCCCCAAACCGTTTGAAGAACCAGTTCATGAATTCGCCGGTCATTGGAGCGACAAACCCCGCGCCGCGCAACGCCATTTGCGGCGGCGGCATTCCCAGCAGGATAATCAGATTGAAGCGCAAGCAGTGAACTGCAATGCTCCGCCCATTTTTTCCCTACCCGGAAAGCATTTAGACCGTTTGGTCGCCCTGAACCCATTGGATGGCGTGGAGCATGACCTCCGTGGAGCTTTTCAAACCTAGCTTATCTTTGATGCGATTTCTGAAAGAATTTATGGTGGGAATAGTAACCCCCATGTCTTCAGCAATCTGGCGCACCACCTTGCCCTGGCCCAACAACCGGAACACCTCCAACTCGCGATCGCTCAGGCTTTCGATCGGGGAGGCGGATTCGGTTGGCTGGCCGTGCATCAATTTGGAGATCACGCTGCTGGCCATTTTATCGCTCAGGTGAATGCCTCCCCCGAGCACTTTGTAAATCGCCGCTCTCATGGTTTTGGCGGGTTCATGTTTCATGACGTAACCCATTGCGCCTGCGCGCATGGCCCGCTCCGCATAGAGGGATTCATCATGCATGGAAACCACCAGCACCGGCAGCTCATCAAACTCGGCCTTCAAGGATTTGATAAGATCGATACCACTGCCTCCGGAAAGGGAGATATCCACCAAGGCGATGTCCGGATGAGATTCCCGGATTCCGCGCAGGGCCTCCGTGGAGTCGGCCGCATCGCCACAGACAGTCAATCCCGGCTCCCGGTCAATGATCTGGCGCAGGCCTTCACGGAACATGGTGTGATCATCCACAAGGTAAACGCGACTCGGCGGCTGCGGGGCCGCTGGGCTGGCAGATAGATTGGGATCTCTCATTTGCTGTTTTGGCGCTTTCTTCAACCGCCTTCGGGTTGAAGTCGCACGACAACATTGTGCCTGTTCCGGGTCGGCTTTGCAAATCCATAGCGGCGTTCACCACTTTCGCGCGATACCGCATGATCCGAATCCCCATACCGGTGCGGTTTTTGTCGGCAATGTCAAATCCCCGGCCGTTGTCTTGCACCGTCAACTTCACGCGGTCGCCAGCGACAGCCAAGGTCACGAGGATGGTGGTGGCTTTGCCATGATTGACGGCGTTCAACAAGGCTTCTTGGGCAATGAAGTAGAGGTGCAATTCGACTTCATTGTTCAATTTCGGCGGCGGCGTCTCGCAGACAAAACGGCAGGCCACGCGAAATCGACTGGCGATACCGGCGATCAGCTCCTCCAAGGCCAGAACCAATCCATGTTGCTGCAAACGAACCGGAAACAAACCACGCGCCACGTTGCGTGCCTGGGCATTGGCTTCGTTGATAAGCTTGCCGATGA
This sequence comes from Verrucomicrobiales bacterium, assembly GCA_017853785.1. Classification (GTDB taxonomy): domain Bacteria; phylum Verrucomicrobiota; class Verrucomicrobiia; order Limisphaerales; family JAFMIX01; genus JAFMIX01. The sequence goes on along the minus strand of JAFMIX010000107.1, from coordinate 878 downwards.
GTTCCGCTTCAGCCGCCTCCTGGACTTGCTTTAGTTCCTGCAACCGGTCGCCGAGGATTTCCAAGCGATAGGCGATGGCGGCCAGCTGTTGACAGACCCCGTCATGCAAGTCGTGCCCGATGCGCCGTTGCTCGCGATTGCTGATTTCCAAGAGCTCGCGTTCCAGCCGGCGGCGCTCGGTGATGTCCCGGGCAATGCTCTCAACCTCGACGATGTTTCCGTTCTGCGCGATGAGACGGGCGCTGATCTCCAGCTTGATCCGTTGGGCTTCGGCGGTGAGAAAGTCCCACTCCGCGGTAGGCAGCTCGACGCCGCGAACAATCTGATCCAGCCAATGCCGCGCTGCCGGGCGCTGGTCCTCCGCAATCATTTCAATCAGATTTTGCGACAGCACCTGCGCCCGGGGGCGACGCAACAGGCTCTCTCCGGTCTTGTTGATGGAAGTGATCCGCCCGCTCAAGTCGTGCGTAAACACCATGTCGTTGGCGTTTTCAAACAGATCCTCGTAGCGCTCTTTTAACGCGGCCTCGTTTTTAAGCTGCTCCCGGATTATTTTGGTTTGCTTGTGCACCCGGCGGCGGAGCACCACCGCCCAGACAAGTCCTGTCAGGGCGATTGCCGCGAGCGCGCCCGCAACCCAGAGAACTTTTTTTAGCGACCACCACGGGGGCGCGCGCAGCAGAACCACATCGGCCCCCGAGCGCATTTGCAAGCGAAAGCCCTTGGCCCGCCAATCTTTGCCCGCCTGCCATTCTCCGGGCTCAATCCGGCAGACCCCAGTGATGGAAAGCTGGCTGCCATTTTGCAGATCGTCGATGACGTCCTGCCCAGCGGTTTGCGTGAAATACGCATGAAAAATGAATTTCCCGCTTTGTAGG
>JAFMIX010000106.1 GCA_017853785.1 Verrucomicrobiales bacterium | reverse complement strand
GAGGGCGGCAATGGCCGCCCGGACTTTCGGGATCATGCCGCCGTGGATGGTGCCGTCCGAAATGTATGCTTCCGTTTGCGCCGCCGACATCTGCCGCACCGGGTTTTCGCCGACGTAGCCGACGAGCAACCCCACCGGGCCGGTGGCTGCGGCGAGGTGCTGGAGCGTCTCCAGATTTTTGGCGACGAAACTTTTCTTCAGGAGCAAGTCGCGTGGCGGGTAGCCGGTGACCGCCAGTTCAGGGCAAAGGACGATCGCCGCGCCCGCCGCCGCGCCGCGCTGGTAGGCGGCGAGAATCTTGGCCTCGTTCCCGGCGAGGTCGCCGACGGTGAGGTTGAGCTGGGCGAGGGCGATTTTCATGGTGGCGCGCAGGTCAGTTTTTGCGGAAGAAGGTTTCGACTAATGTGCCGCAATCGGTGCGGATGACGGCACCGGGGGCGATATTGTGCCGCTGGAACCAGCCTTCCTTGACTTCGAGGACGTATTGGATGTTGTCGCTCACGGCATTGACGCTGTTCGTGTTGTTGGCTTCGAGCCGGACGATTTCGGCGATGGCCCCCGTGGGGTCGATGTAGGCGGCGGAGAGCGATTCGGGGCAGTTCTTCATCCAGAATCCTGCGCGGTGCGGCGAGCCAAAGACGAAGAGCATGGCGTCGGCGTCCGTGAGGTTGGTGCGGAACATCATACCGGTGGCGACCTGTTCGCGGGTGAGCGCGAGTTCGGCGTCGAGCGTTTCCGCGCCGAGATAGATCCGCAGCGTCGCCAATTTCGCCTGGGCCTTGGTCGGCTCAAAAGGTTTTTCCAGTTCGAGGACGGGCGGGTTGGGCATGACGGGGATGGGTTTGTCGCAACCGGCGAGGAGGAACGCGCCGGCGAGCCAGACGGGCAGAAGCCAAATTCGCTGCATGGCGGAACAGTGTAAGAATCGGGGCGCATTTTCAACCTCTATGAACGCGGGGCGGGCAGGCCTCCGGGCGCTCCGCCGCGGCGGCGCGGTCACCGTGAGGGCATTCAACCCCCGAACCGCGTTGAAACTTGTCCTGCGCCGCGGCGTGGCGTAAGCTGCCGCCAGCTGTTTATGAAAAAACTGATTCTTGTCATTACCAGCCTCGTGTTTGCCTTTCGCTGCACCATGGCAGCCGAAACCGCCACTCCGCCGGCTGCTACCACCGGCTTCACCGGCAAGGTCCTCGAGACCATGAACGCGGGCACCTACACCTACGTCCTCGTGGACACCGGCAGCGCCAAACGCTGGGCCGCCGGGCCGCAGTTCCCGGTCAAAGTCGGCGACAAAGTCACCATCACCTCCGGCATGGACATGGGCAAATTCCACAGTAAATCCCTGAACCGCGACTTCGACTCGATGTATTTCGCCAGCAGCATCACCGCCGGCGACGCTCCCGCAGCCGCTGCTCCGGCCGCCGCGTTGCCTCCTGGCCATCCGCCGCTCAAGCCGCTCAGCGGCGACACCGCCCAACTCCCCGCTGGCCACCCGGAAATCAAGGTTGCGACGGCAAAACCCGGCATCGACTTCAAGGATCTCAAGCCCGCGAAAGACGGCAAAACCGTCGCCGAAATCTACGCCGCAAAGAAGAAACTCGCCGGAAAATCCGTTGCCGTCCGGGGCAAGGTCGTCAAATACAACGCCAGCATCATGGGCAAGAACTGGCTGCACGTTCAAGACGGCACCGGCACGCCCGGCAGCGACGACCTCATGGTCACCAGCGCCACAACGGCCAAGGTCGGCGATACCGTCCTCGTCACCGGCACGGTGACCCTGGATAAGGATTTCGGCGCCGGCTACAAATACGACGTGATTCTCGACAACGCCAAAGTCGTTGTCGAATAAGCCACCGCGCCCCGATGCAATTCATCCGCGACATCCTGGCGGCGAAGCGGGCGGCCGGAAAGCCCGTCATTTCGTTCGAGTTTTTCCCGCCCAAGACTCCCGAGGGCGACCGCAACCTGCTGGAGAAAACCATTCCCGCACTAAAGACCCTTCGCCCGGACTTCTGCTCGGTGACCTACGGCGCGGGCGGCAGCACGCGGGACAAGACGCTGCTGATCGCCGACCGCATCCAGCGCGAACACGGCCTCACCGCGCTGGCGCACCTCACCTGCGTCAACCACACCCGCGAACAGGTCGGCGAACTGCTGGCCCGGATCCGCGCGCTGGGTTGCAAAAACATCCTCGCGCTGCGGGGCGACCCGCCCGGCGGCGGCGAATTCGCTCCCACGCCCGGAGGATTTGGGTTTTCCTCGCAGCTCGTGCGCTTCATCCGCGAAACCGGTGATTTCTCCATCGGCGTGGCCGGATTCCCCGAGGGCCACATCGCCTGCAAAGCCGGCAAGCAGCAGGACTGGAAGCACCTCGCCGAAAAAGTCAAAGCCGGCGCGGACTACGTCATCACGCAACTTTTCTTCGACAACGCCGATTATTTTGAGTTCCGCGACGCGCTCACCAAGCTGGGCGTGACCGTGCCGCTCGTGCCGGGCATCGTTCCCATCCAGAGCGCGCCGGGCATCAAGAAATTCACGCAGATGTGCGGCGCCAAAATCCCGCCCGCCCTCGCCGCCCGGCTGGACGCGCTGGAGCATGACGACGCGGCCTGCACCGAGTTCGGCATCGAATACGCCACACAACAGTGCGCCGACCTGCTCCGACAGGGCGCGCCCGGCATCCACCTCTACTCGCTGAACAAAGCGCCCTCCTGTCTGCGCGTCGTCCGCAATCTCGGGCTGGCTTGAAGTTCAGCGGGGCGGGAGTTTTCCGCCCCCGGCGCGCGCTCGAGCCGGCCTTGCGGAAAAGTAGTCTTGAAGCCACTGTGCGCGTGTCTTTGTCGTTGTATCATCCGCCCGGGCGCTGGTTGACGACCTTTTTGCTGGCGGCGCTGCTGCTCCCCAGCCGACTTGCCGCCAAATCCATCCGACTTCGCAACGAAACTATCGCCACCCCGGATAAATCCGTCCATCTGGCCGCCGGCAATGCGGGCTGTTCATCACGAACCGTTTTGGGCGGGGACAGTTCCATTGGACCACGGACGAGCCCGCGAGCAGCAGAGTTTATTACGGCACGAACGCGGCACTGGGCGGGTTGCTGGTGCAACCGGCGCTCACCACGAATCACGTTGCAATCCCCGACGGCCAGGTTTCCGGGGAGACAAATTATTTTCAGTTTGTGTGCCGCGATGAAGCCGGTAACGCGGTGACCAAGAACAACGGCGGCGAACTGTTGCTGCTCGCCGACAACGCCGGCGCGCCGATTCCACTCACGGCATTTTCTGACGACGCGGCGGACTGGGAGGAATTAGAAGTGGACCTCACGCCTTGCATCGGCCAGGTCGTGTATCTGGCGTGGCATTACGTGCTGTTCTCGCTCGATAGCGCGCCCCGGACCGGCTGGCTGGCGGATGAGATTTCCGTGATGGTCTCCAACCCGCCGGTCGGCAATCTCAGTATCACGAACCATGTCTGGCAAGCCCGCTTCAACCGGATCGGCCCGCTCGCGCAGAGCAGTCGCGGCAAATCCCTGCTGCTCTCCAACGCGCCCATCGGCACCAACGCCGTCCAGTATGAGCCGTTGGATTTTTATCAGAAGCCGCCGGGCCAGACCCACGCCCTCACCGCCCGCGGCAACCTTACGATCAGCGGTGATTACACCTTTGCCGACGCCAACAGCAACGGCATCGCCGATGCGTGGGAGCAATTCTATTTTGGCAACGTCGCCTCCAACCGCACCGCGCAGACCGACAGCGGCGGCGATGGGCTCAAGGACTTGGGCGAGTTCCAACTGGGCACAGTGCCGACAAACGCGGTCTCACGGCTGCGGCCGGAGGCCGATTGGCTGACCGCCGGCAGCATCTTCCGGTTGCAGTGGGACTCTGCGCCCGACCATGCCTATCAGGTGTGGAGTTCCAGCAACCTGCTCTCATGGACGCCGCAATCCGGCTGGCTGCATCCGACCGCCTCCCGCACCACCTTCGGTTTGGTCAACGCGACCAATGTGTGGCCCGGCTGTTCCGCCTCGAAGCGCAACCGTAACCAGTCGGGCTTCGCCCGCCTTTTTGTTGCGCCGCGCGCCGGCTCCGCCTAACTTCGCGCCATGAAACTCTCCGTGAAAAGCGATTACGCCGCCCGGGCTGTGCTGGGGTTGGCGCGGCAATTTGCCTCCGGGCAGCCCCGGCGCGCGGAGGACCTCGCCGCGGAATCACATATCCCGGTCAATTATCTGGTGCAGATCCTGATCGAGTTGAAAGCCCAGCAGATCGTCAAAAGCGTGCGCGGCAAGGAAGGCGGTTACCAGCTCGCGAAGCCCCCGGCCGAAATCACGCTCGGCCACATCCTGCGCGCGGTGCATGGGGAAATCTTCGACACCCCGGCGTTGACGGACGCGAACTGCCCGGCGGAACTGCGTGAAGCTTGGCGGGAATTAAAGGAGTCCATCACCGCGGCGGCGTTGGCGGCGAACTTCCAGCAACTGGCCGAGGAAAGCGCGGCCAAGGAGAAGATGTATTACATCTGACGGTCAAAAGCCTTCGACCACCCGGGCCAGCCGGTTGTCCACATAGACGATATTGCGGTGACCAAATAGCTGTTTCCGGTGCTTCTCGATCCGCACGGCGGACTTTTCCCGGCTGCCGACCTCGATGGTGAAAACTTCGCTGATAGGTTCATTGAACCGGCGGGCAGCCTTGATCACCGCCTGATTATCCACACGTATTACCAAGTGACCGGCAAGCTGATTAAAGTTGAATTCTACCACATGCTTTTCCGCTTCCCCGACTTCCAAGGTGAATTTCATAATGTCTTCTTTCCATGCAAAAACGACATTGCAACGACCGCGCCAGCTGCCAAAAATATTTTTACCGGGCGGCAAAACCTTAAATCACGCCAGCAGGCGGCGTAATTCCTCCGGGCGGCGGGTCGGCGGCTGGCACGCCTGCCCAGAGCAAACGTAAGCCACCGCGCCATCCCGGGCCGGCAACGTCTGCGCGAAAGACTCGACGGAACTGACATTGCCCAGCACCACCTCGTTCGGCTGATAGACCGAGTGAGCGGCGGCGAGAAGTTGCCGCGCCCCGGACGACAGCGGATCTCCGGCGATGACCACGCGGCGCGGCGCGGCGAGCGAGAAATCCAGCGCGTGGAGCAGAAAGGCCACGGCTTGGGGAAATTGGTTCAGCCGCGTGGCGAAAAACCGAAGGGTTGCCGCCGCGGCCTGGTTGAAATCATCGCGCCCGGTGATGGCTGCAAGCTGCAACAGTGCGAGGGTGGCCACGGAATTGCCACTGGGCTCAGCGCCGTCGTAGTCGTCCTTCACGCGCAGGATGAGATCAGCCGCGCCCGCCGTGCCTTGCCAGAAACCGCCATTGGTCGCGTCATAAAACTTCGCAAGCATCGCCTCGGCCAGCGCGATGGCGAAATCGAGGTGCTGCGGGGCGAGCGTGGTTTCGTAAAGTTCGATGACACCGGCGAGCTGGAAGGCGTAGGCTTCAAGCAACTGCACTTGGTCGCGCTCGCCGTCGCGCCAACGGTGGAACAGGGTCTTGCTCGATGCATCCCAGAGTTTTTCACGGATGAACGCCGCGTTCTTCTCCGCCGCGACGCGGTATTTTTCCTCGCCCAACACGGCGGCGGCACGGGCGAACGCACCAATCATGAGGCCGTTCCACGAGGCGAGGATCTTGTCGTCAAGGTGCGGGCGGATGCGCGTGGCACGGACGGCAAGCATCTTGGCCTTGGCGGCAGCGAGCATCGGTTGGTCGGCGGCGGGAATGTTCGGCTCGACGATGCTCAAAACATTTTGTCCCGCCAGCGGCGTCGGGTGGCTGTGGTCCACGAAGTTGCCTTCCTTGGTGATGCCGAAGTGTTGCGCGGCGACGATGAATTCCTCGGGCGAAAGCAGCTTGGCGAGTTCGTCGTGCGTCCAGCAGTAGAATTTGCCTTCGTGGCCTTCGCTGTCGGCGTCCTCGGCGGAGTAGAAGCCGCCTTCGGGATGCGTCATGTCGCGCAAAACATAATCCAGGATGTCGCGGACGACGACGGCGTGGCGGGCGTCGCCGGTGATGAGGAAGGCGTCGAGATACAACTGTGCGAGTTGCGCGTTGTCGTAAAGCATCTTTTCGAAATGCGGCACGAGCCATTCCGCGTCCACGGCGTAGCGGGCAAAACCGCCGCCGAGTTGGTCGTGGATGCCGCCGGCAGCCATAGCGTCGCAAGTGCGGATAACCATGTCGTGGGCTGCGGCGTCGGTGAAGCTTTTGGCGTAACGCAGCAGGAACGCGGGGATGCTCGGCTGGGGAAATTTCGGAGCGCCGCCAAAACCGCCTTGGCGCGGGTCGAACATGCTTTTGAATTTCAGCCCGGCTTCGCGCAGCACGTCGGGCGTAAGCGCGGCAGCACCGGCGACGCTGGCGGTGGCGACCTCGAGGCGGGCGGTGATTTCCTCGGCGGATTGCAGGACGTCATCACGGCAGTTTTGCCAGACGTTGACGATTTGTTGCAACAAGTCGAGGAAGCTGGGGCGACCATGGCGCGGTGCAGGCGGAAAATAAGTGCCTCCAAAAAAGGGCTTGAGGTCGGGCGCGAGAAAAACGTTGAGTGGCCAGCCACCACCGCCGACTGTGTTCTGCACAAAGGTCATGTAGATCTTGTCCACGTCGGGGCGTTCCTCGCGGTCCACCTTGATGCTGACAAAGTGCTCGTTGAGAAATTTGCCGACGGCTTCGTCCTCGAAGGACTCACGTTCCATGACATGACACCAGTGGCAGGTGGAGTAACCGATGGAGAGAAAAATGGGTTTGTTTTCCGCGCGGGCTTTGGCGAAGGCAGCGGCGTTCCACGCGAACCAATCCACGGGATTATGGGCGTGCTGGAGGAGATAGGGCGATTTCTCGCGGGCGAGGTGGTTGGTGTGCTTGGGCGCGGTCACGGATGGATTGTGGCGGGGCCGGCAAAAAAGGAAAGGCCGCGCAGCTGCGCGGCCCTGCCGGAATCTGGTTTCAGTTTTACCGCTTGGGTCGGAGCAGCACGACTTTCTTGTCGGTGCCTTCGGCTTCCACACTGTGGGTCTCGATGTCCGGGTCGTCCTTGATGGCGGCGTGGACGATGCGGCGGTCGAAGGCGTTCAGCGGTTCTAGTTCCACGACATCACCCCACCGGCGGACTTTTTCGGCGGCTTCCTTGGCCCTCTTGATGAGGGCATCGCGCTGTTGGAAACGGTAGCCGGCCACGTCCACGGTGATCTTGGGCGCGTTCTTGTCCTGTTGGAACAGGATGCGATTGGTGAGGTATTGCAGGTCGGAAAGGGTCTGGCCTTGGCGGCCGATGAGGCGGCCGGAGTCCTCGGTCTTCACATCCAACAGGATGCTGTCTTCCATGGTATGTTCCTCGACGGTGGCGGGGATGCCGAGGAGTTCGAGGATTTTTTCGAGGGTGGCTTTAGGTTGGGCAGGCATGGTGGGGGTTGGTTGGGGTGAAAGTTATTTCGCTTTTTTCGCCGGGGG
>JAFMIX010000105.1 GCA_017853785.1 Verrucomicrobiales bacterium | reverse complement strand
GTGCCGCACTACAACGTCATGGGCGTGGCGAAAGCCTCGCTCGAAGCCAGCACCCGCTACCTCGCCTACGATCTCGGCCCGAAGAAAATCCGCGTGAACTGCATCAGCGCCGGCCCGGTGAACACCCTCGCCGCCCGCGGCATCGCCGGCTTCTCGGAAATGCTCAAGACCTACGAACAGCGCTCCCCGCTGAAGCGCAACCTCGTGCCCGAAGAACTGGGCGCGACGGGCGTGTTCCTCGCCAGCGACGGCGCGGCGTGCATCACCGGCCAGGTCATCTACGTGGACGGCGGGTATTGCATCATGGGGATGTAAAAATCCTGCTGCAAAAAAGCCGCGTTCCACCGAACGCGGCTTTTTTGTTTGAGCGTGGACTATGGCTTCACAAGTCGCGCCACAAACGCCCCGTCCACGCCGTCCACGAAGGGGATCAACTCGCGCTCGCGTTCCAGTTTGAAGTCGGCGTTCGCGGCCAGAAATTCCTTCACGACCCCGCTGTTTTCCTCCGGCTCGAGGCTGCACGTGCTGTAAACGAGCACGCCGCCGGGCTTCACGAGCGGCGCGGCCTGGTTGAGCAGGTCGCGCTGCGCGATGCGGAGGCGTTTGATTTCCTCGGCCGAAACCCGCCAGCGCAAATCCACGCGGCGGCGCATGACGCCGGTGTTGGAGCAGGGCGCGTCGAGCAGCACCTTGTCGCATTGCGCGGCGAGGTCGTCGAAGGCGGCGGGCGAGGTGACCTCGACGCAGGTGACGCCGAGGCGCTCGCAGTTTTGCGCAACGAGCTTCATGCGGTCGGCGGAGAAATCGCTGGCGAGCAGGCGGCCGTGGTTGTTCATCCGTTGCGCGATGAAGGTGGTCTTGCCCCCGGGCGCGGCGCAGAGGTCGAGGACGGTTTCGCCGGGCTTGGGGTCGAGCGCGCGCACGGCGAGCAGCGTGCTGGGGTCCTGGATGTAGAACCGGCCCTGCGCAAAACTTTCCAGCGTGGCGAGCGGCGGATGTTCCTTCAATTCGAAGGCGAGGTTTTCGCCGGTCCAGTCGCGGGTGAGAAATTCAGCCTCGACGTGTTCGTGCCGCCACTTGGCGCGGAGCAGGTCGGCGGGAGATTCCTTCGTGCCGGAATATTTCAGGGTGTTGACGCGGCCATAGGTTCGCGGCGGCGTGTTGTTCCAGGCGAGCAATTGCGCGGTACGGTCGTTGCCCCAGCGTTGTTGCCAGCGCGAGACGAGCCACTCGGGGTGCGAGTAGCCGAGCCACGGCTGCTTGGTCTGGAGTTCGGCGAGAAGTTTTTTGGTGCCGGCCACTTCGCGGAGGTAGCCGCGGAGGACGGCGTTGATGAAGCCGGCCTGGGTGTTGAAGCCGGCGCGCTTGGCCAGCTCGACGGTTTCGTTGACGGCGGCGTGGTCGGGGATGCGGTCGAGCCAGAAAATCTGGTAGAGGCCGAGCTGGAGGAGGAGTTGCAACGTGGCTTTCTGCGGGCGGCCGTTGGTCTTGCGGGCGATGAGCCAGTCGAGCGCGAGTTGCTGGCGGACGATGCCATAGACGAGTTCCTGGCAGAGGCCGCGGTCGGGCGGCGAAAGCGGGGCGGCGGCAAGCGCGGTTTCGAGCAGGTTTTCGGTATAATCGTCGCCCGCGAGGCGGGCCTGCAGCACTTGGACGGCAATTTCTCTTGGTTTTTTCACGTTCGCGGCTAGTATGGCAGCCGTTTCTTTGGACGCGAGAATTTACGATTTTTTTATGAAAGCTGAATTTGAAAAACTGGCGGCGACGGGAAAGCTGGAAGGCAAACACATCGAACCGCTGACGCACCTGACGGCGAGCGGTTATTGCATACACCGCAGCTGGGGTTTCGGCAAAATCACCACGGTGGACACGGTGTTCGCCCGCTTCGTCATTGACTTTCCGGGCAAGGCCGGCCACGCCATGGACCTCGGGTTCGCCGCCGAACAGCTCAAGCCCATCGGCAAAGACCACATCCTCGCGCGCAAAGCATCCGACCTCCAAGGCCTGCGCGACCTCGCCGGCAAAAACCACCTCGAACTCGTCAAGGTGGTCCTCCACAGCTTCGGCGGCCGGGCGACGGTGGACCAGATCCAGCACGCGCTCGTCCCGGAAGTCATCAGCAATGACTGGAAAAAATGGTGGGAAACCGCCAAGCGCGAACTGAAGAAGGACGGCCACTTCCAAGTGCCGCTCAAGAAAACCGACCCGGTCATGTATCAGGCGCAGGAGACCTCGTTGCAAGACCGGCTGCTGGGCGAGTTCCGCGCCGCGAAGGGCCTCAAAGCCCGCATCACCGCCGCCACCGAAATTCTCAAGAACGCCGCGGACCTCGCCGACAAAAAGGCCGCCGCCACGGAAATCATCGGCGTGCTCAACACCGAGATCGCCTCCCACCAGCGCAACCAGCCCGCCGTCGCCCTCGAAGGCACCTTCGTCCGCGATGACATCCGCGCCGCCGCCGGAGGGGACGCCACGCCCGGCGAATTGACCCCCGGAAATATCTGGGCGCAGGAGCACGTCAAATTCGGTCCCTTGCTGGAATTGATTCCGGCCATCAAGCACCGCCGCGCACTCGAATCCTTCCAGGCCGCCAACCCCGACCGCTGGGTTGACGTGGTGCGCCACAACCTCAACACCGTCTCCGCCAAACTGGCCAAGGAATTCGCGCAGCTCCTCATCCACGAAGGCAAGATCAACGCCCTCAAGGAAACCCTGGCCCGCCTCATCAGCCAGCACACCGCCAGCAGCGAACTGCTCCTCTGGCTCGCCAAGGAACGCAGCGACTCCTTCGCCGACATCCTCGGGCCGGAAGTCTTCCGCGCCATGCTCACCGCCATGGAGCGCGACCAGTTCAACGAGAAACGCTCCAACAAACTCCGCGACTTCATCATCGCCGACCAGGAACTCATCGTCGAACTCATCGGCACCGCCGACTTCGAGATCATCAAGGACCTCACCCGCGCCCTCCAGCTCTCGCCCTGTTTCGACGACATGGACAAGCGTTCGCTGCTTGCGCGCATCGTGAAGAATTATCCCGCCGTGCAATCCCTCATCGCCGGCGACGGCGGCAAGCAGGACAGCACGCTCATTGTTTCCTGGGCCAGCCTCGAACGCCGCAAGGACGAGTACCACGAACTCGTCCACAAAAAGATTCCCGCCAACTCCAAGGAGATCGCCATCGCCCGCAGCTACGGCGACCTCCGCGAAAACCACGAATACAAGGCCGCCAAGGAAATGCAGAAACTGCTCATGCGGCAGAAGGCCGACCTCGAGGCCCAGCTCGTGCGCTCCCGCGGCACCGACTTCGCCAACGCCAAGACCGATGTCGTCAGCATCGGCACCCACGTGCAGGTCACCGACCTCCTCGCCAACCACCGGGAGCAATTCACCATCCTCGGCGCGTGGGATTCCGATCCCGACCAAGGCGTGATCAGCTATCTGACGCCCGTCGCGCAGGCGCTGCTCAACCGCAAAGCCGGCGAAGAAGTCACCTTCGAGATGGAGCAGACCAAGAAGAAATTCCGCGTGGACGGCATCACCGCCTACAAGACCGAGCCCGTTCAGCAGCAGTAGAGGGCAGCCGCCCCGCAGGCGGAATTGAACCGGCAATCCGCCCCCAAAACGCGGTGTTTGTGGGATTTGAAGGCTTTCGCCTGCGCCAAAATTGGCACTTGCGTTGCCCGCCACCCGGCCTAGTATTCGGGACAACTTGGCACAGATTTGACCTATGATTAGATCCTTCGCCTTCACCACCCAAGGCCGGTTGCACACCAAGGACATCGACCTGTTCCTGATGCCCACGCTGCTGGCGGACACAAATCTATTCCTTTGGGTGGACCTCGAGGCCGCCACCCCGGAAGAGTCGCGCGCCATCCTGGAAAACATCTTTCATTTCCACCCGCTGTCCATCGAGGACTGCATCAGCGTCAGCAACTCGCCGAAGGTCGAGGAATACGAACCGAAGGATGAGGACCTGTTCAAGCAATACCTGTTCATGGTCATCCACGCGGTGGATTACAGCCGCACCGACGGAAAATTCGCGACGAGCGAATTGAATTTCTTCCTGGGCAAAAACTTTCTCGTCACGTACCACGACGTGCCGCTGCGAAGCATCACCCTCGTCGAGGAGCGTTCCTGCAAAGGCACCATCCACATCGCCCGCGCGCCCGACCGCGTCGCCCACTCGCTGCTCGATGCGCTGGTGGACAACTACAAGCCCGCGTTGGAGGAACTTTCGCTGGAGATCGCCGAACTGGAGCAGCTGGCGTTGCAGCATCCCGGCAAGGAGACGTTGAACAAGATTTTTCAGATCAAGAAGGAGGTCATGCACCTCCGCCAGATCATCGGGCCGCAACGCGAGGTGCTGGCGCGGTTCGCGGCGGGCGAGTTCAAGCTCATCCGCGCGCACCTCGTGCCGTATTACCGCGACGTGTATGACTCGCTTTTCCGCATCTACGAACTCGCGCAAAACTACACCGACTCGCTCACCGGCATCCTCCAGGTCTATTTGAGCATGTCCTCCAACCGCACCGGCGAAGTGGTCAAGGCGCTCACGCTCATCACCATCCTGTCCACGCCCGCGACCATCGTGGCCAGCTGGTATGGCATGAACTTCAAGCACGACATGGCGGAACTCAACTGGCCTCACGGCTACGCCTTCGCCTTCACCGTCACCGCGCTCACCACCATCCTGACCTATTGGTATCTCAAGAAGCGCAACTGGTTCTGATCCGCACCGTCCCGTGAAGAAATCGTCCACCAGCTTTCTGGACAAGGTGCTTGGCCGCATCGGCCGGCTTGACACCGAAGGCCTCCAGAACGTCGTCCAGCGCCTCGCCCGCGAACGCGGCTTCCTCGAAACCCTCTTCAACACCATCGAAGACGGCGTCCTCGTCGTGGACGAAAAAGCCCGCATCCGCTACGTCAACGAATCCGCCGCCCGCCTGCTCGGCCTCCAGCCTGCCGCCATCGAGGGCGAACCCATCACCGCCATCCTGCCCGACCTCGACTGGAAAAAAATCCGCGCCCACGACACCGCCGGCGGCGCCGGCGCCGTGCGCCACGAATTCGAGCTCACCTATCCGCGCCAGCGATACCTCCGCCTCTACGCCGCGCCGCTCGACGGCGAGGCCGCCGGCAGTTCCGGCGTCGCCCTCATCCTGCACGACGCGACCGAGTCGCGGCAGAAAACCTACGAAGCCATCGAGAGCGAACGCATCCAGGCCCTCACCTTGCTCGCCGCCAGCGTCGCCCACGAGATCGGCAACCCGCTCAACGCCCTCCACATCCACCTCCAGCTCATGGAGCGCGAACTGAAAAAAATCAAAAACCCGACCGCCGCCCCCCGCGCCTTCGGGCTCCGCCCCGCCAAAGGCGCGCCTGCCGCCGACCCCGCGGGCAGCGTCCGCAAACTCGAACAATATCTCGAGGTCGCCAAAGGCGAGATCAACCGCCTCGACTACATCATCACACAATTTCTGCAAGCCATCCGCCCCACGCCGCCGCAGTTCAAGCCGGGGTTCCTGAACGACGTCGCCCAGAAAACCCTCGAACTCCTCCAGCCCGAACTCGACAACCGCGGCGTGACCGTGAAAACCAAGTTCGCCCGCGCGCTCCCGGCCGCGCCCGTGGATGCCGGCCAGCTTCAGCAAGTCCTCGTCAACCTGATCAAGAATGCCATGCAGGCGATGACCAAAGGCGGCGCGCTGACCTTGCAGACCGGCCAGGGCAATGACGGCGTGTGGGTGAGCGTGGCGGACACCGGCGGCGGCATCCCGCAGGAACAGATCAACCGCATCTTCGATCCGTTTTTCACCACCAAGAAGGAAGGCACCGGCCTCGGCCTCATGATCGTGCAACGCATCGTCCGCGCCCACGGCGGCCGGATCGAACTCGAGAGCCACGGCGGCCGCGGCACCACCTTTCGCATCTGGCTGCCCCTGCACGAACGCCGCACCCGCCTGCTCGAAGCGCCCACGCACGACTGATTTCAACCACGGATAAACACAGATGCACACGGATAACAAAACATGGAGTGCGGTGGCAAAGCGCAGCGGCGACACCGCCTTGGGCAGCAGGGTAATTGCGCACTCACGCTCAACAAGGCGGCGTGGCGCTTGGCTTCCCGCCGCAGTCCAAGCCCCTCAGCCGTGTCCATCCGTGGTTGAAAAATATTTTCCATGAAGCCAACGCTACTGATAGTTGACGACGAAAAGCCCACGCGCGAAGGCCTTCGCGCCGCGCTCGAAGAACGCTACGACGTCTACATCGCCGAAGACGCCGCGGCGGCGATGGGCCTGCTCGAACAGGAACACTTCGATGTGTTGCTCACCGACTTCCGCCTGCCCAACGAAGACGGCCTGAAGCTCATCGCCCGCGCCAAATCGCTTTCCAGGCCGCCCATCTGCATCCTGATGACTGCGTATGGCTCGGAGGAACTCGCCGTGGACGCCATGAAACGCGGCGCAGACGATTACATCGCGAAAGGCCGGTTGCAGATAGACGAACTCGAAATGCGCATCGCCCGCGCCCTGCGCCAGCAGAATCTCGAAACCGAAAACGTCTCCCTCCGCCAGCAGCTCGACACGCGCTTCGGCATGGAAAACATCATCGGCGAATCCGAGCCGGTGCGCGAAGTATTGGAAGTCGTCAAGCAAGTCGCCCCCACGCGCGCCACGGTATTGCTGCGCGGCGAAAGCGGCACCGGCAAGGAACTCGTCGCGAAAGCCATCCACCTCTTGAGCCCGCGCGCCAAGGCCCCGCTCGTCACCGTCCACTGCGCCGCGCTCTCGCCCACGCTGCTGGAGAGCGAACTGTTCGGGCACGAGAAAGGCGCGTTCACCGGCGCGCACGAGCGCCGCATCGGGCGCTTTGAGCTCGCGCAGGGCGGCACGCTCTTCCTCGATGAGATCGGCGAGATTGACGCCACCATCCAGATCAAGCTCCTGCGCTTCCTCGGCGAACGCACCTTCGAGCGCGTCGGCTCGAACAAGACCCAGACCGCCGACGTGCGGCTCATCACCGCCACCAACAAAAATCTGGAGGAACTCGTCAAAGCCGGGAAGTTCCGCGAAGACCTCTTCTTCCGCCTGCGCGTCGTGGAGATCGAACTGCCGCCGTTGCGCGAACGCGCCTCGGACATCCCGCTGCTCGCGCAAAGCTTCCTCCGCGAGTTCGCCACGGAAAACGGCAAGCCCGTGAAAGACTTCACCGCCGACGCCATGGCCGCGCTCACCGACCACGCCTGGCCCGGCAACGTCCGCGAGCTCCGCACCGCCGTCGAGCACGCCGTCGTCCTCGCACACGGCGAACGCATCACGCTCCGCGATTTGCCCGTGTCCGTGAAGGCCGGCGGCCCGGCCGCCACACCCGCCAAGCTGCTCGCCGCCCCCGATCTCACCGTGAAGGACGCCGAGAAGCAGCTCATCATCCGCGCGCTGAAGGAGTGCGATGGCAACCGCACCCGCGCGGCCAAAAAGCTCGGCATGAGCCGCCGCACCATGCACCGCAAGCTGCACGTCTATCAGTTGGAAAATTTCTGA
>JAFMIX010000104.1 GCA_017853785.1 Verrucomicrobiales bacterium | reverse complement strand
CCTCCTCGAACTGGAGGTCGTCAATCAATCCGCGTTCGCGGATGAGGGCCAGCAGGGGATGATTGGCGGGGGGCGTCATAACCGGCTATTTTCGGGGGTCCATCTTGACGCCGGATTTTTCGCCGACGGCTTGGGCGAGTTCGAGTTCCTGGAGTTTTTGCTGGATGGTCTGCGGGTCCTGGGCTTTCTGGATGACTTCTTCGCGGGCAATCATGCCGGCCTGGTATTTTTCCAGCAGGAAGCCGTCCAGCGTGACCATGCCGAACTTGGCGCCGGTCTGGATGTCGGAGTTGAGGCGGAAGGTCTTGTTGTCGCGGATAAGCGCGGCGACGGACGGGGTGTTGATCATGATCTCGAACACGGCCACGCGGCCGGGCTTGTCGATGCGCGGGATGAGCAACTGCGAGATCACCGCCTGCAAGACGGTGGAGAGCTGGATGCGGATGGTTTCCTGCTGGTTGACGGGGAAGGCGTTCACGAGCCGGTCAATCGTCTTGGCCGCGCCGGTGGTGTGCAGGGTGCCGAAGACCAAGTGGCCGGTTTCGGCGGCGGTGACGGCGGCTTCGATCGTTTCCAAGTCGCGCATTTCGCCGACGAGGATGACGTCCGGGTCCTGCCGCAGCGCGCGGCGCAAGGCCTCGGCGAAGTTGGGCACGTCCACGTGGACTTCGCGCTGGGTGATGAGCGCCTTCTTGTGTTTGTGGTAATACTCGATCGGGTCTTCGATCGTGATCATGTGTGCTTCGTCGCGTTCCTCGTTGATGATGTTGAGGAGCGAGGCGAGCGTGGTGGTCTTGCCGGAACCGGTCGGGCCGGTGACGAGAATGAGGCCGCGCGGTTTGTAGAGGAGTTCGCGGACGGAGGCGGGCAGGCCGATCTGCTCGAAGGTGAGGAGCTTGCTGGGAATCTGCCGGAGGACCATGGCAAAATGACCCTTTTCCTTGAACACGCTGACGCGGAAACGGGCCGCATCGCCGAACGCAAAACCGAAGTCCGCACCGCCGCGCTCGCGGACGTGCTGGATGTGTTCGTCGGAGGTGATGCTGCGCATGAGTTCCTCGGTGTCTTCCGGGCCGAGGACAGGGCCTTCGACGCGATGGAGGATGCCGTGGACGCGGATGACAGGCGGGACGCCGACGCGGATGTGCAAGTCGGAGGAGCCTTCGGACACCATCAACTGCAGCAGATCGGACATTTGGTAACTCATAATTAAAAATGCAAAATCAAAAATTAAAACTTGCGACCGGCAAAATCAAAAACGCAACCACCCGCCGCCGGGGTCGGCCATTTTTAATTTTGAATTCTGAATTTTTCATTTTCCGGGTCAGGCCTCGTCGCTGACGGTCGCGCGGATGACTTCATCGCAGGTGGTCAGGCCGGCGAGGATCTTGCGGATGCCGTCCTCGCGGAGCGAGCGCATGCCGGCCTGCCGGGCGCGGGCGCGGAGCACAGAGGAGGGCACGCGTTCGTAGATGAGCTTCCGGGATTCGTCATCGATCACAAAGATTTCAAACACGCCAAAGCGGCCGCGGTGGCCGGTGCCGTTGCAGTTGGAGCAGCCTTTGCCCTTCTTGAACTGCGCGGTGGCGAGCAGCTCAGCCGGGAGGTTGAGCGGGCGGAGTTCGTCGGCGGTGGGGGTGTAGGGCGCGAGGCACTGCTTGCAGATCTTCCGCACCAGGCGTTGCGCCATGAGCGCGCGGGTGGAGGAGGCGATCAAGAACGGCTTCACGCCCATGTCGATCAGACGGGTGACGGCGCTGGGGGCGTCGTTCGTGTGCAGCGTGGAGAACACGAGGTGGCCGGTGAGCGAGGCGTTGATGGCAATGGTGGCGGTCTCGAGGTCGCGGATTTCCCCCAGCATGACGACGTTGGGCGATTGGCGGAGGATGGCGCGCAGGGCTTTGGAGAAGCTGAGGCCGACGATTTCATTCACCTGCACCTGGTTGATGCCAGCGAGGACGTATTCGACGGGATCTTCGACGGTGATGATCTTGCGGTCAGGCCGGTTGATGTAGTGCAGGCAGGAATACAGCGTGGTGGTCTTGCCGGACCCGGTCGGGCCGGTGACGAGCAGGATGCCGTCGGGCAACGAAATCAATTTCTCGAACGCCTGCTGGTCGTCGGTCATGAAGCCGAGTTCGGGCAAACCGAGCTTCAGACCTTCCTTGTCCAGAATACGCATGACGATGCTCTCGCCGTGCACGGTCGGGAGACACGAGACGCGAAGGTCCACGGTCTTGGGGCCGACGTTGGCCTGGATGCGGCCGTCCTGCGGGATGCGGTGTTCCGCGATGGACATGTTCGACTGGATCTTGAGGCGGGCGATGACGGCGGCCTGCAGCTTCTTCGGCGGGCCTTTGATCTCCTGCAACATGCCGTCAATGCGGTAGCGGATGCGGAAGGTCTTGGACAGCGGCTCCAGGTGGATGTCGGACGCGCGCAGCTTGAAAGCTTCGGTGACGATCTGGTTGACGAGCTTGATGAGGGGCGCATCAGCCTCCGCCGCCTCGGCTTGGGCGGCGGCCGCGGCGGCAAGCCCGCCGCCGTGCTCGGCGTTGAGGTCCTGCATCACGTCCTTGAACCGTTCGTCGGCCACGATGCCTTTTTTCTCGCCGTAATATTTTTGGAGCGCGTTCTCAATGTCCTGCTCAGAGGCGACCTGGATGTTGATGGTCTCGGCGCGGAGCAGGTGGGAAAGACTGTCCACCGTGGCGAGGTCGGAAGGGTCGGCCAACGCGATGGTGACGCCGTTCTCGTGTTTGTAGACGGGGATGACGCGGTATTTGCGGGCGATGTCGCGCGAGACCGTGGCGATGACGTCCTCGGGCAACTGCATGCCGCCGAGGTGGACGACTTCCGCGCCGAATTGGGCGGCCTTGGCCTGGGTGACATCGGCGGGGCGGATGGTTTTGTTGGCCACCAGCAGGTCCACCACGCCGACCCCGGCGGCTTTGGCTTCAGCCCGGGCGGCTTCAACCTGCGGGCTGGTGACAAACCCGAGGTCCACCAGCATCTCTATCAAATAATCGTCGCGTTCAGCCACAGTGACCCTTGTTCAGGAAAAATGGTTCGTGCAAATGCGAGTGCAAACTACCAACGAACTTTTCAAAGTCAAATTGCGAGTAAGCGCGGGCGGCGGTTCACCGGGCGCGCTGGAATTTATCCGGCGCAATGCTCGCGAGGGCGAGGCAGACTTCTTTGACGACTTCGGTTTTTCCCAGCGCGCGGGCGGCGGCGCCTTTGTGGAGGTAGGCTTCGACGAGTTGCGGGTCCAGCGCGATGGCCTGATCAGCGCAGGCCATCGCCTTGTCATAATGCCCCAGCCGGCCGACCATCGTCGCGAGATTGGCCCAGCCGAGCTTGTGGGCGGGGTTGAGCTTCAACGCGGCTTCGATGCAGCGGATGGCTTCCGCCGGGCGCTGGAGATGCTCGTAGAGCAGGGCGGCGAGGTTGTTCCAGACGCGAGGGTCCGTGGCATCGAGCGCGAGCGCGCGGCGGTAGGCGGTTTCAGCCTGGGAGAATTGGCCGTGCGCGCTGTGGCCCAGTCCGAGGTAGTAATGGGCGCGATAGTCGGCGGGCGGCGCCTCACTCCAGTTCGCAGCGAAGTCGAGCAACTCGCGCCACCGCGCCTGTTCGCACAGCCCGCGCGCGTGCGCGGCTTTGTCCTCCGTCCCAGCAGCCATGGGAATGACAAGCGCGGTCAGTCGGCCAGCTTCAACGCCCACTTGATGCCGCCGAGGACGTGCTGCTGGAAGTCTTGGGCGACGGCTTCCGGATTCTTGCGGTCCTTGAAATCGGTGTCCCAGATGTCTTCGCGATGGCCGAGCGAGGTGTAGAAAACACGGCCTTGGCCGAAGGGCTTGTGCCAGGACACGGGGAAGTGGCCGGGGGTCTTCTGCTGCGGATGTTTGGCGAGCGTGAGCAGGTCGCTGACTTTCGTGGTGTCGTAGTTCTTGAACTCGTAAATTTCCTCCAGCGGGATGGTCCAGGTCTTGCCGAGGTGCGCGGTGGCGGGGTGTTTGGGATCGTGATTGAGGCACTCCACACCGACCTGCGGGCCGTGGGTCTTGAATTCACCGCCGAGCATGGCGATGAATTCGGGCGAGCCGTGGAAGGTGTCGCTGGCGGCGTGGATGCCCACGAAGCCGCCGCCGGCCTTGATCCAATCGAGCAAGCCGCCGAGGTCGGGGACGGGCAGATTACCGGTGGTGCTGACGAAGGCGACGGCGTCGTAGTTCTTCAGCGCGGCGGGGGAAAGCTTGGCCAGCGCGGGTTTGAGCTTGGTTTTTTCCCACTGGGTGGTGGCAGCTTTATGCGCGGCCTTCTCTTCGCCGCTGGCGTCTTTCTTCAATTTTCCGGGACTGCCCTCGGGCTGGGAAACGAAGTCCACGGTGAACGCGCCGCTGGACTTGGCGAGGTCGGCGATGACCTTTTCCGAGGTCGGAATGGAGCTGTGGCGGAAACCGGTGGTGACGGTGACGACGAGCAGTTTCTTCGGCGCGGCAGTGAGGGTGGTGGCGGTGAGCACAGTGAGGAGGAGTAATTTTGTTTTCATGTTGAAGTGTTTTGGTTTGAGACTGGCGGAAGGTTATTTGCCGGCCGGCGGGATGGGGCGCACCCAGATGTTGCGGAAGCGGACGGGGTCGCCGTGGTCCTGCAACCGCAGTGGGCCGGCGGGCGGAATGGGCTTGTCGTAATTGCCCAGAACCTTGTGGCTGCTCGGGCCGCCATAGGCCACGTGGTTTTGCACGAGCACGCCGTTGTGGAACGCAGTGATGTAGGCGGGTTGCAGGAGCTTGCCGTCCGCGTCAAACCGCGGCGCGGTGAAGGCCACATCATAAGTCTGCCACTGGCCGGGGGCGCGGCAGGCGTTGACGAGCGGCGGTTGCTGGCCGTAGAGCGAACCGGTCTGACCGTCGGGATAGGTTTTGTTTTCGTAGCAGTCAAGCACCTGAAGTTCGAAGCGGCCCATGAAAAAAACGCCGCTATTGCCGCGCCCCTGACCGCTCTTGCCATTGGGCGGCGGGGTGCAGAATTCCAAGTGCAGCTGGAGGTCGCCGAACTCCTGCTTGGTGACGATGTCGCCCTTGCCGGGGAACATCGCGCCGGCTTCCACCTTCCAATTGGTCGGCTCGCCCTTGGCGCTTTGCCACTTTGCCACGTCCTTGCCGTCAAACAGCACGATGGCATCGGATGGCGGCTGGCCGGTAGTTTCCTGCGAACTGAACGTGCCGGGCGTGACGACGACAGGCTGGGGGCGGTCGGGGTCATGGACGTGCCACGGGGTGCCGGGCAATCCGGGCGTGCTCTTGTAGCCGACGACGCCCGCGCTGTTGGTGACGCGGGGGGAAGGCGCCGGCGCGGCGGTGGTCACGGCAGCGGCGGTCAGGCCGGCGAGGCCGAGGGAAATGATGGTCGGGTTCATTGGAAATGCGTTGCTTCAGTTTTCGACGCGCCATGACCATTGGAAATTCGACGCGCGGCGCGAAATGGTTCCGGCGATGTTATGTTCCGTCCGTTGGGTTGTCCAGCGGGGGAAACCCTTTAATCGAACGTGGTTCTGCGTGGGGCATGAACAGGTTTGTCAGCCGTCAGACGGAAGCCGTGTCTGCTTCAGGGTCTTCGTGGTGAAAATTTGATACAGCCCCGGCAACACCAGCAGCGTCAGCGCCGTCGAAGAGATGATGCCGCCAATGACAACCGTCGCCAGCGGGCGTTGCACTTCCGCGCCGGTGCCGGTGGCAAGGGCCATCGGCACGAAACCCAGCGATGCCACGAGCGCCGTCATCAAGACGGGGCGCAAGCGCGTGAGCGAACCTTCGGTGATCGCGTCGGCGAGCGGTTTGCCTTCGGCGCGAAGCTTGTTGATGAAGGAAATCATCACCATGCCGTTGAGCACCGCCACACCGGAGAGCGCGATGAAGCCGACGCCTGCGGAAATGGAGAGCGGGATGTTGCGCAACCAGAGCGCGGCCACGCCGCCGGTCAGCGCCAGCGGCACGCCGGAGAAAACGAGCAGCGTGTCTTTGACCGTTCCAAACGTGGCGAAAAGCAGCAGGAAGATGAGCAGCAGCGAAACGGGAACGACGACTTGCAATCGCTTGGTCGCCGAGATCAATTGCTCGAACTGCCCGCCCCACGCAAGCCAGCAGCCTGCGGGAACTTTGATCTTGGCATCAATCACCTGTTGCGCCTCCGCGACGAATGAGCCGAGGTCGCGCCCCCGCACGTTGGCGGTGACGACAATGCGGCGCTTGCCGTTCTCGCGGTTGATCATGTTCGGGCCGGGCGCAATGGAGATTTCGGCCACCTCGCTCAATGGAACGAACGCCTGCGCGCTGGGGGTGGCCAAACCCGAGACGCGGGAGCGGCGCGGCGGGTCGCCGCCATTTCCAGCGCGCTTGGGCAACGGCACGGGCAGATGTTCCAACGCGGCGATGTCTGTGCGGAGGTTTTCCGGAAGGCGCACGACGATTTCAAAACGCCGGTCGCCTTCAAACACTTCGCCCGCCACCTTGCCGCCGAGCGCGATCTCGATGACCTCCTGCAAATCCGCGAGGTTCAATCCGTAGCGCGCGAGGGCGGCGCGGTTGGGCGTGATGCTCATCAACGGCAGGCCGGCGGTCTGCTCCAGCTTCACATCGGATGCGCCGGGGATGGTCTGCATTTCCTTTTCGATCTGCTTGCCGGTTTGGTGCAACACGTCCATGTCTTCGCCGAACAATTTCACCGCCACGTCGCTGCGCACGCCGGCGATGAGTTCGTTGAAGCGCATTTGAATCGGCTGGGTGAACTCGTAATTGTTGCCCGGCACTTCTTTCACTGCTGCTGCGAGTTCGCTGACAAGTTTCGCTTTCGACTTTTTCGGGTCGGGCCATTCCTTACGCGGTTTCATGATGATGAAGCCGTCGGCCACGCTCGGCGGCATGGGATCGGTCGCGATTTCCGCCGTGCCGATCTTGGCGAAGACAACGCGCACTTCGGGGAATTCCTTGAGTCGCCGTTCGAGCGCGTGTTGCATTTCGATGGCTTGCGTCAGGCTCGTGCCGGGGATGCGCAAGGCGTGCATCGCCACGTCGCCTTCGTCGAGGCTGGGAATGAATTCCGTGCCCATGCGCGAGGCGACGATGCCGCTGATGACCACTAGAAAGACCGTGGCCAGCGCCGTGGCGACGCGATGCGACAGATGAAATTTCAAAGCGGGCAGATAAACCGCCTTCGCCGCGCGCATCAGGATGTTTTCCTGCTCCTTGATTTTTCCCGTGAGGAACAGCGCGATGGCGGCGGGAATAAACGTTGCCGCAAAAATCATCGCGCCCGCCAGCGCCAGGATGACGGTGTAGGCCATCGGGTGAAACATTTTGCCCTCGACGCCGCTCAACGTGAGGATCGGCAGATAGACGACCATGATGATGAACGCGCCGAAGAAGCTCGGACGGACGACTTCCTTGGTGGCGTCGCGCACGATCTCGAATCGCTCCGGGCGCGTCAGCAGGCGGTTCAATTTGTGCTGTTCGGCGCCGAGCCGCCGGATGCAATTCTCCACGATGATGACCGCGCCGTCCACGATGAGGCCGAAGTCGAGCGCGCCGAGGCTCATCAGGTTGCCGCTGAT